>JAGQQZ010000728.1 GCA_020425915.1 Planctomycetota bacterium
CAGCTTCGTGATCCCCGGCCGCGCGAACCCCGGGCTCTCGATCGCCGAGTCCATCGTCAGGCCGGCCGGGAACAGGTCCAGCTTCGAGCTCTGCGCGAAGTCGAAGCTCACGCGGCGGCCGGTGTAGGCCGACATCCGACCCATGATCGCGGTCAGTGAACTGTTCGCGGTCTGTTCGAGTTCGACGATCGGTTTGCCGCGCTGGATCGACTCGATGAGTTCCTTGTGCTCCTGGACGTAGGCGCCCGACAGGCTGCCCTTGGTCGACCAGATCTCCTTGCCGGACTCGTCGAAGATCTGCGCGCCGCGGTCGAAGGCGTACACCTTCGCGGTGCCACCCTCGCAGTAGACGACGTTGTCACAATCGCCGTCGGTCGCCGCGAGCTGGCGAGCGGTCACCGATGCCATGCGACCACCCGGGAACTCGTAGTCGACCGACATCGTGTCCCACATCTCGCTGTCCTCGGGGCGGAAGAACCGGCCACCCGACGCGTACGCGGTGGTCGGCGTCGACTGCATGATCCAGTTCATGACGTCGATGTTGTGGACCGCCTGCTCGGCGATCTGATCGCCGGACAGCCAGATGAAGTGCATCCAGTTGCGGATCTGGTACTCGGCGTCGGTCATGCCTTCGACGCGCGCGCGGTACCAGATCGGGCTCGAGCAGTAGCGCGCGGTCATGCCGACGACGTCGCCGATCAGGCCCTGGTGGATCCGGTCGATCGCCTCGACGTAGCTCGTCTGTCTCCGATACTGCGTGCCGGTGACGATCGCCGTGCCCTGGCGTGCGGCCTGTGCGTGCGCCTCGAGACAGATTCGATAGCCGGCGGGATCGACGCACACCGGCTTCTCGGCGAAGACGTGCTTCTTGGCCGCGACGGCCTTCTGCACGTGGTACGGCCGGAAGCCGGGGGGTGTCGTCAGGAGCACCGTGTCGACGTCGTCGCGCGCGAGCACTTGGTCGATCGCGTCGAGTCCGCCGTAGACGTCCTTCTCGGTCGCGAGCACGCGATCCGCGATCGTGTCGATCTGCTTGAGGGCTGCGAGTCGACCGAGCGCGCGTTCTCGATCGACGTTGCCCATCGCGACGAGTTCGACGTCGGGACTTGCGATCAGGTGGTCGCGGCAAGCGCCGGTGCCACGACCGCCGGTTCCGACGACCGCGATGCGCAAGTGATCACGGCGTGGACGGAGCGAAGCGGCGAACGAGGGTGCGGTCGAGGTCGCCATCGCGGCGGCGGCGGCGGAACCCAACTTCAGGAATTGGCGGCGGTTGGTCTTGGTCACGGCAAGGTCTGTCGGTTCAACGGGGCCGGATCATGATGCCGCAAGTTCCCCCCGGAGCGAAGTTCGGATCGCGCGTCGTCGAGTGGATCGGGTTACGCTGCCGCGGTGAGTCGACCCGCCAGCTACTTGATCCTGCACCACATCGTCAAGAGTGGGAACATGGGGGCGCTGGTGAGGTCCGCGGCGGCGTTCGGCATCGACGAGATCGTCGTCGTGGGTCGTCGACGGCTGCCGACCCGCGCAGCCGTCGGCATGCAGAGCTGCGTCCGACGGACGAACTTCCTGCGGCTGCGTGACGCCGAGGACTACCTGCGCGAACGCGGGGTCGAGATCGTCGGCGTCGAGATCGACGCCTCCGCCGTCCCCGTCGAGCAGCATCCGTTCCGCGGCGACACCGCGTTCCTGCTCGGCAACGAGGGCGCCGGATTGACCGATGCGCACCGCGCGATGTGTGACTCGTTCGTGCGGATCCGGCAACACGGACATGCGCGTTCGCTCAACGTGAACGTGGCCGGCGCCATCGTCATGCACCACTTCGCCTGTTGGGCGGGCTACGAGGAGCGCCCGATCGAAGGTGCGAAGTTCGTGCCGAAGGAACTGCAGACAGGTCCGTTCTCGTCGTGACGCGTGTCCTGCTGGTGTGCGTGATCTGGTGGTGCGCCGTGCCGTGCGCGGCACAGGAGGATCCGCGTGCGCTGGTTCGCGAGATCCTGTCCGAGTCGAAGTACCAGACTGATCTGCCGGGGGACTCAGCGTCGTCGAAGTCCGATCCGCGGCCGAATCCGGGTCGACGAGATCGGACGCCGCGACTGCGAGGTGTTCGCACGACGGAGGGCTGGAACTGGATCGTGTTCGGCGTCGGCGCAGGCGTGATCGGCGTGCTGATCCTCGTCGCGGTCTTGCGGCAACGTGGTGCCCCCTCGCCGACCCGGGCCGCCGCGGGTCGGGTTCCGCCCCGCGATCGTGCCGGCACCGTGACCGTGGATCCGCCTGGCGCACCGGCGATCCCCGATGCCGAGGAGTACGCCGCACGCGGCGAGTACGGCGCAGCCGTGCGTGCGCTCCTGGCGAGCGCGATCGTGCACCTGCGAGATCGTGGGGACGTGGACGCGCACACGTGGCTGACGGGTCGGGAGGTCCTCGCGTTGCTCGAGTCCGGCGCCGCGACCGGATCGGCGGTGCGAGAACTCGTCACGCTCGTCGAACGGAGTCTGTTCGCGGGGCTCGCGCTCGACCCGGCGGACTACGACCGAGCCTCCGCCGCACACGCGGTGGTGACGGCCGGAGGTGCGGCGTGACCGCGTCCAGGAATCCGTTCTCCGAGCGCGTGGGCGCGATCCTGCTCGCCGGCTGTGGGTTGTCGATGTTGGCGGGGTTCCTCGGCGCGGTGTTCTGGGGTGACTCGCCGAACGTCACGAACAATGCGTCGACGAGCTACAGCACTTCGGCCCTCGGTCACGCGGCGTTCGTCGAGTTGCTCGAGCGAACGGGTTTCCCGGTCGTGCGGAGTCGGTTCCGATCCGCGGAGCGCGCTTGGTCCGGTCTGCTCGTGGTGCTGGAGCCGACCGACGACGACAGGTTCGACGAACTCGTCTCGGACCCGGAGTTGCCCAGCGCGCTGATCGTGCTCCCGAAGTGGGAGGTCGTGCGCGACCACCCGCTCGACGATCGTTGGATCGCCGAGGCGGGTCTGCGTCCGACGATGGAGGTCGAGTCGGTGGCGCGTACGATCGACGCGAGTTGCTCGGTGGTTCGCATCGACGGTTCCGGTTCGAACTGGAGCAGCGATGGCGTGGGAGAGTCGATCCCGCCCTCGGTCTCCGATCTGCAGTTGTTGACCGGCGGAGTCGATCCGTGGATCGACTGCGACGAGGGTGTCTTGCTCGGAGAGGTGCGCGAAGGGTTGTGGATCCTCTCCGATCCCGACGTCTTGACGAACCACGGCATCGCTCGCGGCGACAATGCCTCGCTCGTCCTCTCGATCTTCGAGGAACTCACGAGTTGGGCGTCGATCGTGATCGACGAGACGGTGCACGGCTTCGAGTTCGTGCCGAGCGTGTGGACCGAGCTGCGGCGGTTTCCGTTCGTGCTCGTCATGCTGCACGTCATGGGGCTGGTCGTCGCTGCGCTCTGGTGCGGCCTGTACCGCTTCGGACCACCGGTCCCGACTGCGTCCGGCGTCGCCGCGGGCAAGAGCGTGCTGATCGACAACGCGGCCCAGTTGCTGCTCTTCGGTGGGCACTCGGGACACCTGGTGCGACGGTACTGGAGCCAGGCTCGTCGCCGCGTACGCGAGGCCTACCACCTGCCGCGGGAGATCGCGGACGACGAACTCGCGGACACGTTCCGTCGCATCGGACGTGAGCGCACGGACTACGATGCGGTCGAGCGCCGAGTGGCGCGGGCGACCGCGGATCGCGGCATCGACGGATCGGAGCTGCTTGCGGCAGCCCGGGCCGTCAGCGCTTGGAGAGAGGAGATGTTGGATGGATCTCGGTGACTTGCGGGACCGCGTCGAAGCGGTCAAGGCTCAGATCGGGCGTGTCGTGCTCGGTCAGGAGGGGGCGGTCGAGCTCATGCTCGTGTCGTTGTTGTCGCGCGGTCACACGCTGCTCGAGGGCATGCCCGGGACGGCGAAGACCTTGCTGGCGAACACGTTCGCGGCGAGCCTGGACCTGCAGTTCCAGCGGGTGCAATTCACGCCGGACCTGATGCCTGGTGACGTGCTCGGAACCAACCTCTTCGACTTCCAGTCGCACGAGTTCCGTCTGATCCGGGGTCCGATCTTCACCCAGATCCTGCTCGCCGACGAGATCAACCGGACGCCGCCGAAGACTCAGGCGTCGCTGTTGCAGGCCATGCAGGAGCGCGAGGTCACGATCGACGGCGTCACGCACGGCCTGGGCGATGGCTTCATGGTCGTCGCGACGCAGAATCCGATCGAACACGAGGGCACGTATCCGCTGCCGGAAGCTCAGCTCGACCGGTTCCTCGTGAAGATCCGCGTCGACTATCCGAGCAGGGACGCGGAGATCCAGATGGCTCACACCCACGGGAACCGCGCGGGGACGGCCGACACCACCGAGCTCGCGGTCGAGCCGCTGGCCGACCTCGAGTGGATCATGGCCGCTCGAGCTGCGGTCGCCGAGCTGCGTATCGGTGACGAAGTGATCGAGTATGTCGTCGACCTCGTGCGAGGGACGCGAGAGTCGACTTCGCTGTCCGTCGGCGCGTCCCCTCGTTCGATCAACATGCTCTGCGTCGCGAGTCGAGCGCTGGCGACGCTCCGAGGACGTGACTACGTGTTGCCGGACGACGTCAAGGAGCTCGTGGAGCCGGTCCTCGGTCACCGGGTCGTCCTGGCGCCAGGCGCCGAGCTCGAAGGACTCTCGACGTCGCGCGAACTGGAGCGCATCACGGAGCAGGTCGAAGCCCCGCGCTGATGCACCCGACTCGTCGAGCCTTGCTGGTAGGAGTCGCGCTCCTGCCGCTCGCCATCGTGCCGAGTGTCTTCGGTGCGTGGCTCTGGCCGGCATGGGCCGTCGTGACGTTCGGATTCGTGTCGTCACTGCTCGTCGACGCCGTGCGGGCGCCGTCGCGACGTGAGATTCGCTGCGCTCTCGACCTGCCCGGGCGCGTCTACATCGGTGAACGCGCCGCGCTCGAGGTGACGCTCGAATCGAGCCGAGAGAGCGCGTTCGACGTCGAGCTTCTGGTCGATCTCGAGGAGCGGTTCGAGGCCCAGCCGATCGTGATCGCCCGGGTCGAGCCTGGCCGACGGGTCGTGGTCCGCGTTCCGCTGGTCCCGAAACGTCGCGGTTCGTTGGCCGTGCACGCGCTCTGGATGCGTTGGCGCGGACCGGCCGGGCTCGTGACCGTGTTCGATCGTCGCGCGATGGACGTCGAGGTCGCGGTCGTTCCCGACATCGGGGCCGTCCGAGCCACTGCGTTGCGATTCTTCTCTCGAACCGCGGTGGCTGGCGTCAAGGCCGAACGCTACGTCGGGGATGGGTCGGAGTTCGAGTCGTTGCGACAGTACGTCCCGGGGCTCGACACGCGCAGCATCGACTGGAAATCGACCGCGCGACACCGCCGGCTGATGTGTCGTCGCTTCCGTGCCGAACGCAACCATCAGATCGTGCTCGCGATCGACACCGGGCACTTGATGCGGGAGCCACTCGACGGTGTGCCGCGCGTCGACCACGCGATCAATCGGGCCCTGTTGCTCGGCTACGTCGCGCTGCGCACGGGGGATCGCGTCGGGATGTACGGGTTCTCGGCGGAACCGGAGTTCTACGTCGAGCCACAGGGTGGCGTGGCGGCGTTCGGCCGTCTGCAGTCGAGCACGTCGAGGATCGAGTACGGGACCGCCGAGACGAACTTCACCTTCGGCATCGTCGAACTGGCGTCCAAGCTGCGTCGCCGTTCGCTCGTCGTCGTTTTCACCGAGTTCGTCGACTCCGTGACGGCCGGGCTGATGATCGACAACCTCGATCGGCTCGCACGGAGACACGTCGTGATCTTCGTCGCGTTGCAGGATCCCGCGCTCGAGAGGGTCGAGCGCGGGGCTGCCGAGACGCTCGGCGACGTCGGTCGGGCGGTCGTCGCCGGGGAACTCCGCCGTGAACGGGCGGCAGCGTTGCTCCGGTTGCAGCGGATCGGCGTGCACGTCGTCGACGCGTCGCCCGCGCAGGTGTCGACCGAGCTCGTGAATCGCTACCTCGAGATCAAGCGGAGGGAGTTGGTTTGATCTCCGGCGAACTCCGTAGCTTGGCGTTCCGTCGCGAGCGCGAACGCAATTGGCGCGAGCTCGAGGGGATCCTGACCCGGATCGAGCGAGCGGGCCTCGCCGCGTTGAGCGAGCGCGAACTCGCGCGTCTCCCCGTGCTGCATCGGGCCGCGATGTCCGCGCTCAGCGTCGCACGCAGTGTGTCGCTCGATCGCAACCTGCTCGAGTATCTCGAATCGCTGACGATGCGGTCGTACGTCCGGCTCTACGGCAATCGTCGGAGGCTCGGTTCCACGGTGCGCGAGTTCTTCTCGATGCGGTTCCCGGCCGTGGTGCGAGAGGCACGTTGGGCCGTCTTCCTGTCGATCGCGCTGATGCTGGTGGGAGTCTGCGTCGGGTTCGCGGCGACGGTCGGCGACCTCGAGCGGTACTACAGCTTCGTCAGCGCGGACATGGCCCAGGGGCGGGATCCGACGGCGAGCTACGACGAGCTTCGCGACGTGCTGTTCGACGAGTTCGGCGCGGAAGGGGCGCTGACGACGTTCGCGACGTTCCTGTTCACCCACAACACACAGGTGGGGATCCTCTGCTTCGCGCTCGGCTTCGCGGTCGGTGTGCCCGTCATCTACCTGCTGCTGATGAACGGGATGCTGCTCGGGGCGATGTCCGCGCTCTACCACGTGCGCGGTCTGTCGCCCGAGTTCTGGAGCTGGATCCTCCCGCATGGGGTGACCGAACTGCTCGCGATCTGTCTGTGCGGAGCCGCGGGGTTGTTCCAGGGCTATGCGGTGGTCTTCCCGGGTCGAGCGACCCGGATCTCGAACCTCGCGATCGCGGGCCGGAAGGCCGGTGTGATCGTCATCGGGTGCGTGGCTCTGTTCATGATCGCCGCGCTCGTCGAAGGGTTCCTCCGACAGCTCGTTCACTCCCTGCCGATTCGCTACGGCCTCGCCGGAGCGAGTCTCCTGTTCTGGATCGTCTACTTCCACCGCGTCGGAAGGCCGACGCACGACCGCGCATGAGCCAGACGGTCGTCTCGAATCGCTTCTCGCGTGACGACGCCGACGAGTGTCGGTGCGAAGTCGTCACACCGGAAGGCGTGCCGCTCGTCTTCCGGATCGGTCGGTACGGCGATCGCGTGACCGCGTTGTTCATCGACGGCCTGTGGATCCTGCTCGGGTTGGTCGTGATCGCGTTCGCGATGATCGTGCTGCCCGGCGAGCTGGGCGTCCCGCTCGGCACGCTGGCGTTCTTCCTGCTGCGCAACGGCTACTTCCTGTGGCACGAAGTCCGTTCCGGGGGGCGAACGCCCGGCAAGCGTCGCGTCGGGCTTCGCGTCGTCGATGCGGGTGGGGGCGTGTTGACCACCGAGTCGCTGGTGGTGCGCAACCTCACGCGCGAGGTGGAGTGGTTCATTCCGCTCGCTCTCATCATGAGTCCGGAGATGGTCTTCGATTCGGGCCCCGGATGGCTGCGGCTCGTCTCGATGCTCTGGGTGGTCGGCTTCCTGATCCTGCCGTTGCTGAATCGCGAGCGGCGACGGATCGGTGATCTCCTGGCCGGAACGATGGTGGTACGCGAGCCGCGTGCGCAACTCCTCTCCGACTTGACCGCGTCGACCGGGGGGAAGCAGAGCGGGTTGCGGTTCACGCCGGAGCAACTCGAGAAGTACGGCGTCTACGAACTGCAAGTACTCGAGGACCTGCTGCGCGAGAAGCGAGCCAACCGCCATTCGTTCGCTGTCGTCGCGCAGAAGATCCGGCGCAAGATCGGTTGGCAGGGCGCGGAGGTGGAGCCGGAGCGGTTCCTGCGTGCGTTCTACGAGGCACAACGTTCGCGTCTCGAGCACGACCTGTTGCTCGGACGTGCTCGCGAGCGAAAGGACGCCGAGTGATCAGTCGAAGACCGCCGCGAGTTGCGATTCGTCGAGGCCGTCGCGCGCCGTCCTCGTGTCGTGGTAGACGATCGAC
>JAGQQZ010000729.1 GCA_020425915.1 Planctomycetota bacterium
GGACGACGAACGTGCGATTCCGTTGCTGCTCGGCCGCGACGTCACCGGACATCCCATCGTCGAAGACCTCGCGAAGATGCCGCACCTGCTGATCGCGGGCACGACCGGTTCCGGCAAGTCGGTCTGCATCAACGCGATCCTGCTCTCGATCCTCATGCTTCGCACGCCGCAACAGGTGCGGCTGATCCTCGTCGACCCGAAGATGGTCGAGCTTCAGACGTACAAGAACATGCCGCACCTCGCATGTTCGGTCGTGACGAACATGAAGAAGGCTCCCGGCGTGCTCGAGTGGGCCGTCGCGGAGATGGAGCGACGCTACGAGTTGCTCTCCCAGGTCGGGGTCAACCACATCAAGGGATACAACGAGCTCGGTCAGGAGGAGGTCGAGCAGCGGCTCGGCAAACCGATCGATCCCGCCGACGTCTATCTGCCGTACCAGGTCATCGTGATCGACGAGCTCGCCGATCTCATGGCGGTCGCGCAGAAGGAAGTCGAGGAGTCGATCCAGCGCCTCGCCCAGAAGTCTCGTGCGGTCGGACTGCACGTGATCCTCGCCACGCAGCGTCCCAGCAGTGACGTGATCACGGGGATCATCAAGGCCAACCTGCCGTGCCAGATCGCGTTCAAGGTGAACCGGAAGATCGACTCCCGCGTGATCCTCGACGCCAACGGCGCGGAGAAGTTGCTCGGCCACGGCGACATGCTCTACGTGCCGCCGGCGTCGCACCAGCTCGTACGCGCGCAGGGGGCCTTCATGACCGAGGACGAGATCCATGCGGTCGTGAAGTACCTGGAGGAGCACGGTCCGCAGGCCGCGTTCATTCCCGACCTCGTGCAGACCGAGACCAGCAAGCGGCGCAAGCCGGCCGAACAGGACGATCTCTACGAGGAAGCCGTCGAGGTCATCCTCGGTCAGCAGCGCGGGTCTGCCACGTTGCTGCAGCGCGCGTTGTCGGTCGGGTACACGCGGGCGACGCGGTTGCTCGAGATGATGGAGGCCGACGCGATCGTCGGACCGTTCTGCGGTTCGAAGTCGCGCGACGTGTTGCTCACGCTCGACGAGTGGAAGGCACGTGAGGCCGCGATGGAGGAGGAACTCGCCGCGCTCGAAGACGACGACGACGAGGTCGACGAGTTCGACGGCCAAGAGGCTGCCGACGGAGACGACGAGTACGCCGAGGATTACGACGACGAGGACGTCGCGGTCGAGCCCGAAGAGGGCGACGACGAAGACGCGGAGGTCGCCGAACTCGACGAGGACTCCGAGGACGACCAGGAAGCTGCCGACCCCGAGGACGAGTTGCGCGCTGGATGATCGTGCAAGGATCGTGGAGTGTTCTCCACGATCGACGCGACGCGGTTCAGGCTTGTGACTTGTCCATCCTGCACGCCGCTTCTACACTCAACGGTGGTCACGGAGGCGTCACGCCTCCATATCTGGTATCCAGGGCGGTCATCGACGTGAGTTCAGTCCAGGGGGCATCGCCGCGCGACGCCGGCGCGGACGCGCGGCCAACGATCTGGTCGTTGCTGCCGATCGCAGCCAGCGTGTTCCTTCTCGCATCGCTGACGGCGTTCCGGCTGCGCGGCGGAGTCGCAGGAGACGCGGGCCTGCTCGCGACCCCGGTCGTCGCGCTCTACGAGTTCTTCGGGTTCGAGCCCGCGTTCATGGGCTGTCTGCTCGTGTTGACGTGGAGTTCGATCTGGTTCCTGACCGGGTCGATCGAGCAGCCGGCGAACCGACTACTGCAGATCCTCACGTTGTCGTTCTGTCTCGCGATCCTCGTCAACCTGCGCTCCGACGGGGTCGCCCCTCCGCAAGGGGGTGTGCTCGGAGCGTTCTTCGCCGAGCGGCTCTACTCGGTGTTCGGCTTCATCCTGAGCACGATCGTCGTTTCCGCGACGACGATCGTGATGTTGTTCCGCGCGACCGACAGCTTCTTCATCCGCTACTTCGAGAGCGCGGGTCGGACGCGCCTCGCGATCCCGGATCCCGGTGTCGAGACGCAGGCGGTCGACGAATTGCAGTCGCTCGAGTTGACGTCGTCGCGCGTGGTCGGCGATGCGCCGAGTGGTGGAGTGCGCATCCTCGATCCCGAGGTCGCGGTTCGACTCGAGCCGCAATGGAGCCGCGAAGTCGCCTCGGAGGTCGAGGACGAGGAGCGCGAAGAGTTCGCCCGGGCCCTCGAGGCCGAGTTCGAGGACGAAACGGTCTCGACGGATGGTGACGAGATCGATGACGGCGATGACGTGTTCGATGTCGAGGACCCCGACGAACTCGGCGTCACCGAGACGGAGTTCGACGACGGGATCACGGTCAGGCTCGAGGAGGTCGCGGCCGATGCGGCGCGCATCGAGTCCGAGCGGTTCCGGGACGAGGAAGATGGTCGCGCCGTCGGATTCGAGGTCCCAGTCGACGAGGCGTTCTCGGTAGTCGAAGAGGCCGCCCTGTTCGTCGAGTCCGATGACGACGAGTCCGAAGTCGAGGAATCGGACGAGATCGAGTCCGACACGACGCTGGTCTCTGCTCCGGAAATCGTCGAACCGGAGGTCGACGAGGACAGTTTCGAGATGCCGTTGTTCTCGAGCGGCTTCGCGCGTGCCGCGATGTCCGTCACCGACGACGCCGGGGATTCCCCGGACGAAGCCGACTCGGAGGAGGACGCGGATCTCGTGCTCGAGGACGCGGCGGATGCCGAGGACGAGGAACCCGTCGTCGTACTCATCGAAGACGCGTCCGAGCTCGTCGAGACGGACGTGGAGCCGGTCGAGCCGACGGTCGAGCTCCCGGCGATGCCACCCGTCGATCGGAGTCGTCAGAGCGGTCTGTTCGGCGACGCCAAGGCCGACCGCGAGCTCGTCGACGAGGCCGCGGAGTTGGTGCTCGAGCATCGTCGCGCGAGTGCCAGTTTCCTGCGGCGAAGACTCCGGATCTCGGCGGACGAGGCCGTCGACGTTCTCGGTGAGCTCGCGCACTTGGGAGTGGTGGAGTGCGAGCCCGGGGACACGCAGGGCCGCGTGGTCATGGACGCCGAGGCGTGGGCTCGCGCGCGCTCCGCGGACTGACGCGACGTTTCCACACGCTCCCCACAGGTTGTGCAGAGTGCGAGCATCGCACTCGATTCCGCGGTCTTCCATCGCCCCGCGGTTTCGTGTACTCAAACAGGTCTGCTCTGCGAGGCGCGGTGGCGCCGGTCGGTCGCATGGCGGGCGGTATTGACGATCGGAGGAACCTCGGCGAGGACGTGAGCGAATGAGCGAGCAGGGTGGGCAGGGAGCGCGCGGGCTGCCGCGTGACGTCAGCGCGGAACGCGCGGTGTTGGGCGCGATGCTCGTCGACCCGCACTGCATCCCCGACGTGTCGCAGGTCGTCAGGCCCGAGGACTTCTACGTGCCCCGCCACGAGGTCGTTTGCCGCGCGATCGTCGACACCTACGACAAGCTGGCCGACGCCGATCCGATCAGCGTCCACGAGACCCTTTCGCGTGCCGGACTCGTCGACGACGCCGGTGGACGGGAGGCGCTGCTCGATCTCGCCGGCTGCGTCGTCTCCGCGTCCAGCGCCGGCTACCACGCCGAGATCGTCCGCGAGAAGTCGATCCAGCGAGCCGTCCTCGACGTCTGCACCGAAGTCAGCCAGCTCGCGATGGAGAACCGGGCCGACGCGCGCGAGCTACTCGACGAGGCCGAGCGGCGGATCTTCGAGATCGCGCGAGTCAACGTCGCGTCGGAGATCGCCGGCATCGAACGGATCCTGCAGGAGACCTTCGAGCGCATCGACTTCTTCCGTGCGCGTGCGGGTGAGCCGACCGGCCTCGTGACGGGGTACGAGGATCTCGATGAGATGACCGGTGGGCTCCAGGGCGGCGAGCTGATCATCATCGCGGCGCGTCCGTCGATGGGTAAGACCTCGTTCGCGCTCAATCTCGCGGAGCGGGTCGCGCGTCGACAGAAGGGCGTCCTCGTGTTCAGCCTCGAGATGGGCGCGCAGCAGGTCATCTCGAACATGCTCTGCTGCTGCTCGCAGGTGAACGGTCAAGCCGTGCGATCGGGCCGGCTGACGGACCGAGAGTACAAGGCGCTGCAGGATGAGGCCGCGCGGCTCTACGAGAGTCCCATCTTCGTCGACGATTCGGCGGGATTGTCACCGACCGCGCTCCGGGCGAAGGCTCGACGACTCAAGCAGAAGGGTGACCTGTCGATGGTGATCATCGACTACCTCCAGCTCATGTCGACGGGGCGCCGCGAGGAGAGCCGGCAGCAGGAGATCTCGACGATCTCGCGCGCGCTCAAGGGTCTCGCACGGGAGCTGAACATCCCGGTGATCGCGCTCTCGCAGCTCAACCGAGACGTGGAATCTCGCGAGGATCATCGACCTCGGATGAGCGATTTGCGGGAATCGGGCGCGATCGAACAGGACGCGGACGTCATCATGCTGCTGCACCGCGAGGAGTACTTCAAGCCGACCGAGGACAACCGCGGGCTCGCACAGTTGATCATCGCCAAACAGCGGAACGGTCCGACCGGGGACGTCACGCTGCGCTTCTTCCGTGAGTACATGCGCTTTGAGAACTACACCCGCCGCGCCGAGCCGATCGCGTAGTCGGTTCGCGAACGGGTGCCCCGGAGCCATGCGCGCCCTCGCGTTCGGATCGGTCGTCGGGTTGGTCCTGGCGGGCGGGGTCGTCGCGCAGGACGTTCCCGTCAAGCAGCATCCGGACGAGGGGAAGATCATCAAGAACATCGAGATCGTCCCCGCCGTCGACTACGTCGACAGCCTGTTCCGCATCCTGCGCACCAAGAACAACGAGCCGTTGCGGGCGGTGACGATCACCGAGGACCTCAACGACCTGTGGAAGCTGCGGCAGATCCGCGCCCGGGTCTTCACCGAAGACGTCGAAGGTGGGGTTCGCGTGACGTTCGAGATCACCGAGCAGCGGGCGTTCGATCGCCTGCTGTTCCGTGGCCTCGACCACATGACGGAGAAGGAGGTCACGGCGTTCCTCGGCTACTCGGCCGGACAACGCGTGAACCGGATCGCCGCGGACAAGTTCGCGCTCGCGCTCCGCGATCGCTACCGCCGGGACGGCTTCGCGTTCGTCGACATCCGCGTGGAGGAGGACCGCGACCGAAGCCAGCTAACGCTGTTCGTCGACGAGGGGCCGCGGGTGCGTGTGCGCCATGTGTGGTTCCGAGGCAACCACTCGTTCCCGAGCTGGGCGAGCCTGGGGCTGATGCGGAACCTGATCGGGAGCTCCGACATGAAGAGTCGGACCGGTGTGGTCACCAACGCTCCCTACTCGGAGGATGACGTCGAGGAGGATCTGGACCGTCTCCGGATGTTCTATCGCGAGCAGGGCTATCGCGACGCGCGCGTCGAACTGGCCGCCGTCGAGTTCACGCGGGACTACGACGAGGTCGACCTCTCGATCCGGATCGACGAGGGACGCCGCTATCGGATCAAGGACGTCGTCGTCCAGCGGCTGTTGCCCAGCGGCGAACCGGATCCCGACCCGCTCTACCCTGCCGAGGAGATCGAGGCCGTTCTCGAGGTGGAGCCTGGCGACTACTTCGACCAGTCGAAGATCGAGATCGATCGGGTCGCGATCCGCGACTTCTACGGCAAGCGCGGGCACCCGGACTGGAGCCGCGGGATCGTCGACGGTTTCCTGCAGCCGGACATCGCCGAGGTCTTCGACACCGATCGCGCCGAGATCAAGCTGATCTACCGCGTCGTCGAAGGTTCGCCGAAGAAGCTGCGCGACGTCATCGTCCGCGGCAACGCCGAGACCAAGGACTTCGTCGTGCGACGCAAGGTCCGCATCCTCCCCGGCGAACTGCTCGACACGACGCGGCTCGACAAGTCGATCCGAGTACTCGACGCGCTGCGGTACTTCCAAGATCCGGAGGCTTTCCGCGGTGTGCGCTACGAGCTGCTGCCCGTCGAGAACGACTCGGAGTCGCTCGACCTCGCGATCGACGTGCAGGAAGGCAACACGGGGCAGTTCCGTTGGGGCGCGGGGGTCAGCACGTCGGCCGGTGTCCAGGGCCAGTTCGTGCTCAGCAAGCGCAACTTCGACATCCGACGTCCGCCGTCGACTTGGAACCCGATCGACGTCGTGTCGGAGATCGCCGATGCCAAGGCGTTCCATGGCGCCGGACAGAACCTCGAGCTCATGCTCGCGCCCGGCAGCGAGATCAGTCTGTTCCAGATCCGGTTCTTCGACGAGGACATCCTGTCGCGGTACTTCGACACGATCGGACTGGGCGTCACGGGCGAGCGCAGGTTCCAGCGGCTCGATTCGTACGATCGCGACGAGCTCGGCGCGTCGATCTCGCTCAGCCGGCACTTCACCGAAGAATTCAGTGTCGGGTTCAACGTCCGCCAGAAGACCGTCGACGTGAAGGGTGTCGACGCGAACGCACCGACGATCGTGTTCGACGCCGAGGGTTCGACCGAGATGCGCGGGGTTGGTGTCAACGCATCTTGGGTCGACGTGGACGATCCGCTGCGCCCGACCGAGGGTGAGCGACTCCGCGTGTACGGTGAGGTCACCGGCGGACCGTTCGGAGCGGATGCGGACTTCTGGAAGGCGGGGATCAGCGCGATGTCGTACGTGCCGCTCCACCGGGACGTCCGCGGACGAGCGCACGTGTTCCACACTCGCGTTCGGTTCGACTACGGCCACGCGTTCGGCGATTCGGAGAACGTGTTCCTGACCGATCGATTCCTGATGGGGGGGCGTAACCTCCGCGGATTCGACGAACGTCGGGCGGGCCCTTCGCAGTTCGGCCGGCCGGTCGGCGGCGAGGCGCGGGTCTTGTCGTCGGTCGAGTACCACTTCCCGATCGTGTCGACGCGGCGGGAACGCGGCCTCTACGAGACCGAGATCCTCCGCGGCGTGCTGTTCTCCGACTTCGGTCTGCTCGGCCTGACGATCGACGACCAGGAATTCGGCCGACCGCGACTGAGCGTCGGGATCGGCGTGCGGATCTCCGTGCCGGTCTTGGAAGTGCCGATCGCGATCGATCTGGGATGGCCGGTGGTCGACCAGGACACCGACGTGCAGCGAGTGTTCCAGTTCGCGCTTCAACACTTCTGACGCTTGCGGGCGAGCAGGGCGCCCCGTCAACTCCGGTCATGGTGAACCTCGGCACGGGCTGCCCCGACCTTCCGACCTGGATCGACCTGACTCGCGCGGACTCGCGCGCCACCGTCGATGCGCCGACCCGCGAGCGCGTACGACGCTCCCGCGCCGTCGTCGAGAAGGCGATCGAGGACGGCGCGACCGTCTACGGTGTGAACACGGGCTTCGGCAAGCTGGCGAACCTGTCGATCGACGCGGCCCGGCTGGCCGACCTGCAGCGCAACTTGATCGTGTCGCACGCGACCGGAGTCGGGTCGCCGCTCCCGTACGAGGTTGCTCGTCTCGCGTTGGCACTGCGTATCCACGCCGTCGCGCGCGGCAGTTCGGGTGTCCGCGAGCAGCTCGTCGACCACATGCTCGCCGTGTTCAATGCGGGCCTCGCTCCGGTGATCCCCGCGCAGGGTTCGGTCGGTGCATCCGGTGACCTGGCGCCACTCGCGCACATGGCGTTGCCGATGATCGGCCTCGGCGAGATGTGGACGGCGGATGGCCGGCGCGTGCCCGGCGCCGAGGCCCTCCGAATCGCGGGAACCGAACCCATCGTCCTCGCGGCGAAGGAAGGACTCGCGTTGATCAACGGTACTCAGATCATGACCGCCGGCGGACTCGTGACCCTGCATCGCGCGCTGCAGTGTTCGAAGGCGGCGGACATCGCCTGCGCCATGACGATCGAGGCGCTGCGAGCTTCCGTCCGGCCGATGCTCCCGGCGGTCCACGAAGTCAGGCCGCACCCGACGCAGCAGCAGACCGCGGCGAACATCCGCGCGCTGCTCGCGGACTCCGAGATCCTGCAGAGTCACGTCGGGTGTTCGAAGGTGCAGGATGCCTACTCGATGCGCTGCGCGCCCCAGGTACATGGCGCATCGAAACGCGCCATCGAGCACGCGCGCGACGTGCTGCTGATCGAAGCCTCGTCGGTGACCGACAATCCGCTCGTGTTCGCCGATGGCGACGTGGTCTCTGCCGGCAACTTCCACGGACAACCCGTGAGCCAGGCGCTCGACTTCCTGGCGATCGGCACCGCGACGCTCGCAAACATCAGCGAGCGCCGGACCGAGAACCTCGTCAACCCCGACATCTCGGGCCTGCCGGCCTTCCTCGCCGCCGAGCCCGGCCTCGAGAGCGGGTTCATGATCGCGCAGGTCACGGCCGCCGCGCTCGCCTCGGAGAACAAGACGCTCGCACATCCCGCGAGCGTCGATACCGTGCCGACGTCCGCGAACCGAGAGGACCACGTGTCGATGGGGGTCACCGCAGCCCGACACGCGGCGAAGGTCGTGTCGAACACGGTCTCGGTGCTCAGCGTCGAACTCTGCGCCGCGGCGCGGGGTCTGGACCTCGGCGAATCGCTGCGTCCCGGTCGGGGCGTCGAGGCGGCCTATCGAGCGATTCGCGCCGTGGTTCCGCCCCACGATGGCGACCGCGAACTCCACGTCGACCTCGCCGCGGCCGGACGGACGATCCGGGACGGGGATCTCGTCGCGGCCGTCGAGTCCGCGATCGGGCCCCTCGCGCACGGTCAACCGGCGAGCTGACCCCTCGTTCCGACGGTCGGGTTCCGGACACCGGGCCGTTCCGTAAGATCTCGACGATGACCACGTCGACGAATTCGTTCCGCGCGCCGCGCGGCACCGACCTCTCCTGCGCGAACTGGCTGATCGAAGCCCCGTTCCGGATGCTGCAGAACAACCTCGATCCCGAGGTGGCCGAGGATCCGGACAACCTCATCGTCTACGGCGGTTCGGGCAAGGCCGCGCGCAGTCACGCGGATCTCGAGGCCATCCTCGCGACCATGCGGCGGCTCCGCCCCGACGAGACCATGCTGATCCAGTCCGGCCGCTGCGTCGCCGTGTTCCGGACGCATGAGGATGCGCCGCGCGTGCTGATCGCGAACAGCAACCTCGTCGGCGATTGGGCCAACTGGGACGAATTCCGCCGGCTCGAGGCCCTCGGACTCACGATGTACGGCCAGATGACCGCCGGCTCGTGGATCTACATCGGCAGCCAGGGGATCGTGCAAGGGACCTACGAGACGTTCGCGGCTGCGGCCAAGAAGCGCGGGCGCGAGGACCTGACCGGTGAGCTCGTCGTCACCGCGGGCCTCGGCGGAATGGGGGGCGCCCAGCCCCTCGCGGTGACCCTCGCGGGCGGGGTCTGCCTCGCGGCCGACGTCGAGCGTTGGCGAATCGAGAAGCGACTCGAGAGCCGCTACCTCGACGAGCTGGCCGACTCCGTGGATGCGGCGATCGAGCGCGCGCTCGAGAAGCGCGCCGCGAACGAGGCCTACTCCGTCGCCGTCGAGTGCAACGCGACCGAGTTGCTGCAGGCGCTGATCGAGCGGGAGGTTACGCCGGACTACCTGACCGACCAGACCAGCGCGCACGACATGCTCAACGGCTACGTGCCCGACGGCATGCCACTCGCCGATGCTTTCGCGCTGCGGACCTCGGATCCGGACGCCTACGTGGCGCGTGCGCGTCAGACCGCGGCGCGCCACGTCAGCCAGATGCTCGAACTGCAGAAGCGCGGGGCCACGACGTTCGACTACGGCAACAACATCCGCACCGAGGCGCGTGACGCCGGCGTCGAACACGCGTTCGACATTCCGGGCTTCGTCCCCGAGTACATCCGACCGCAGTTCTGCGAGGGGCGCGGTCCGTACCGGTGGGTCGCGCTGAGCGGGGACCCGGCCGACATCCACCGCACCGACGACCTGATCCTCGAGATGTTCGCCGACAACACGCAGCTCACGACCTGGATCCGAAAGGCCCGCGAGCAGATCGCGTTCCAGGGGCTGCCTGCTCGGATCTGTTGGCTGGGCTACGGCGAACGGGCCGACTTCGCGCTGCGTGTCAACGATCTCGTACGGTCCGGCGAAATATCGGCTCCGATCGTGTTCGGACGCGATCACCTGGACTGTGGGTCCGTGGCGTCGCCCTATCGCGAGACCGAGGGCATGGCCGATGGCTCCGATGCCATCGCCGATTGGCCCCTGTTGAACGCCCTGCTCTCGACCGCGGGTGGTGCCACCTGGGTCTCGATCCATCACGGCGGGGGGGTCGGCATCGGCCGCTCGATCCACGCGGGCCAGGTGACGGTGGCGGATGGGACCCCAGAAGCCGCGGCGCGCCTGCAGCGGGTCCTGACGAACGACCCCGGCATCGGAGTTGCGCGGCATGCGTCCGCGGGCTACGAAGAGGCCCTCGAGGTCGCCCGGAAGGCCGGAATCGACCTCGGCGAGCCGTTGGATCGCTGATATCGACCGTTCTGGTTCCAGCCAACCGGCGACGAAACTCGATAATCGGACGAGGTAGGAAGACCCGACCGACCCGGGTCGGCGGCTCGAGTCCGCCGATTCTCGAATGTTCCGCAAGAGTAACGAGTCGAACCGCGACGTCGCGACGAGCGAAGAGCTGCTGGTCATCGTCGACCGGGCGGTCAATCCGTACCTCGTCATGTTCCACGACCCGTCGAGCTACCGGGCGGAACAGGTGCGGAGCCTGCGGAACAAGCTGATCGCCATGAACCCGGACGGCGAGGCGAAGACCCTCGTCGTCACGTCGGCCATGACTGCGGAGGGCAAGTCGGTCGTCGCGATCAACCGCGCGCTGGCGTTCGCGGAACTGGAACGGCAGAGCGTATTGCTCGTCGACTCCGATCTGCGGAATCCGTCGGTGGAGGACTACCTGCACCTCAATCCGCACCCCGGCTTCGGCGACGTGCTCCTGGAGCGTGTCTCGATCCGTGACGCGATCCGCAGCTCCGGCGTCCGGAACCTCTCTGTCATCGGTGCCGGGACACGCCTCGCGGCGCCGTCCGAGCTCCTGACGACGTCCCGGATCGACGCGATCATGTCGCGGCTCAAGGAAGACTACCGATACGTGATCTTCGACACGCCGCCGGTGTTGCCGGCCACCGACGCGAGCGTCCTCGCGGCCCGCGCCGACGGCACCCTGGTGACCGTCCGGCTCGAGCGGTCGACGCGGGCGATGACCCGCGATGCGATCCGCAATCTGCAGGATCTGGGAGCCAATGTGCTCGGAGCGTTCGTAACCGAGGTCCGTGGCCGAGATCCCGAGTCCGATCCGCGTTTCTCATACCGCGGCGCCGAAGAGGAGTTCTGACGTGGGTGGTCTGAAGCGAAGTCTCCGCGACGCCGTACGCAAGCTCGCGTACCACACCTCGGTCGACCAGCTCAAGAAGAGCGGCATCAAGAAGGTCAACGTCCTCGGGATCGACCGCATCGTCGGACTGATCGACGAAGCCGTGAGTCGCAGCCTGAAGCACCGATTGATCGCCGCCGAACGCGAAGAGGTCATCGACGCGACGAAAGAGGAGTTCATGAAGCTGCTGAAGTCCAACCAGGACCTTCAGCGCAACCAGGAGGAACTCGCGCGCGAGAAGCAGGAAGCCGAGTCGGAGCGGCAGTCGGCCGAGAAGGAGTCCGATCGCCTCCGTCTCGAGCTGCAGATGATCCAGCAGAAGCTCGAGGAGCGCCTGATCGAGGCCGAGACCAAGGAGCGGGCCCGCTACGAGGAGGAGGACGTCGAGATCGACAGCGACATCCAGGTCCTGTTCGACCAGTTGGCTCGGTCCGGAGTGACCTCGGCCGACGGCGACGACGAGCTCCGCAGCCGGGTCCGGGAGCTGGTCCTGGGGCTCGTCAATCGTGAACGCTCGTCGGCTCGTCGCGAGATCGAGGCGGCACGAAACACCGAGTTCAGCAACATGCAGCGCCGGGTCAAGAAGCTGCAGCGCTCGCTCGAGATCACCGAGAAACGCCTCGACGAAGTGTCCAAAATGAAGGATGTCGAGGAAGGCATCGCTTCGCTATACCGTGAGGTCCAGGGCCTCGATTCCCGGGACTCGAACCACGACCAGAAGAAGGGCCTGATGGAAGACATCTTCAAGGCCAACCTGGCGTTGCAGGGACGAAAGTAGCGATCGACGGATCACCAAGATGACGGACACGAACGAACACGACGACGATCTCCAGAAGGAGCACGGGGTTCTCTACATCGGCATGGACCTCGGCACCTCTCGGACTTCGGTCACGGCGAGCAACGGTGTGCGCGAGACCGTGTTCTCGATCGTCGGCTACCCCAAGGACATCGTCTCTCGGAAGCTGTTGAAGAAGGACGTGTTGTTCGGACGCGAGGCCCTCGAGAAGCGTCTGTCGCTGAACATCTTCAAGCCGCTCGAACATGGCGTGCTGAAGAACAGCACCGATCCGAACAGCGAGGACGCGAAGCAGATCGTCCGCGCCGCGAAGGATCTGATCGCGGAAGCGATCCGCATCGCGAAGCCGCGCAAAGACGAGTTGGTCTACGCGGTGATCGGTGCCCCGGCCCAAGCGAGCATGCACAACAAGGAAGCGATCATCGAAGCCGCGCGAGCGTCGGTCGACTCGGTCATGCTGTGCAGTGAGCCGTTCGCGGTCGCCTACGGGCTCGAGATGTTGGAGAACGTCCTCGTCATCGACATCGGCGCCGGCACCACCGACCTCTGTCGGATGCACGGCACGATGCCCGAGGAGTCCGACCAGATCACGCTCGACACCGCCGGTGACACGGTCGACCAGGAACTGTCCCGCCTTATCAAGGAGAGCTGCCCGAACGCGCAGTTCAGTCTCCAGATGATCAAGGACATCAAGGAACGCCACTCGTTCATCGGCGAGACCGCGGAGCGCATCAAGGTCGAGTTGCCGGTCGACGGCAAGCCGACCGAGTTCGACGTGACCGACCAGATCCGCGAGGCGTGCAAGGTGCTGATCGACCCGATCGTGCAGGGCCTCAATCGACTCATCAGCTCGTTCGATCCCGAGTTCCAGGCCAACCTGCGCAACCGCGTCCTCCTCGCCGGCGGCGGTTCGATGATCAAGGGACTCGATACCGCGATCGAGCAGGCGATGCAGCGAGACCTCGGCGGCGGCAAGGTGATCCGCTGCGAGGAGCCGATCTACGGCGGCGCGAACGGAGCGCTGAAGATCGCGCACGACATGCCGGCGGAGTACTGGGAGACGCTGAAGTAGTCTGAGCGCGCGCTGCGCGGCGAGGCTCGCGAGCCCTCGGATCAAAGGCAAACGGGGGAGTGTGCGTCCTCATTCGCGGCGGGCGCGCGCCGGAATCCGTGGCGCGAAGCCGGCGGGCGCTTTCCAAGATCAGGAATCCCGATGGATGGAGTCCATGGATCGGGATCTCCGATGTTGGCGGGCGCGCGCCGGATCCCGCGGCGGGCGCCCGCCGCCGAGCCCGCGCAGCCCCGA
>JAGQQZ010000061.1 GCA_020425915.1 Planctomycetota bacterium
CGGTCGCCGACCAGGGTTCGATCTTCCGCTACTGCCCGTTGGCCTTCAACGGCGACGCGACGGTGGCCTCCAACACGGCGTCCGTGCCGTTCGGTCAAGGCATCCAGAACCCGCTCAACCCCTACGGTGCTCGTCTGCAGACCGTGTGGCGCGAGATCGACATGAGTCTGTCGCGCGTCGATCCGTTCGACTTCAACCTCGACGTCGAGCAGATGTACTGGGCCCCGGTGACCTCGGCGGCCGTGTTCTTCGACATCTTCGACGAGGTCTCGTTGTTCCTCGGGCACAGCGAGCGTCGTCCGGAGCCGTGCGTGGGTCAGTTCAGCGCGTTGAGCGTCATGGACGAGTCCGGACTGGTCCAGGCGTTCCAGGACAACTACGTCCGCAACAAGCGGCCGACCGGCAACGGCGGGCAGATCGAATCGCGTCCCGCGCCGCACGCCGCGTACGAGGGCGTCCAGTTCACGATCAACCCGGCCGAGGCGATCCTCGAGCCGAACGGCATCAACCGCTTCCTGCCGTTGCCGGACTTCCAGCAGCCGTACTTCACCTGGCGTGACGAGACGGTCATGGAGCAAGGTGGCTCGTCGACCTACGGCGACGACACCACGACTGGCGCGACCTACGAGCCGTACATCCTCTCCCCGTTCCTCGGTGGCGTCTGCAGCCCGCAGCGTCGCGGTGGTGGCGGCTCGATCCAACTCGCGACGCCGCGTTGGGACAACCGCGAGAACATCCACACGACCAGCGGTGCGACCGACAACTTCACCGATGGTCTGCTCGGATCGGTGGCGCTGCCACTGCTCGCGGACTTCCAGACGATGTGCGACCAGCCGGATCTGCCGGCGGAGTTCAGGTTCATCGCGAACGGCTTCAACGGTTGGCAGATCTCGCTGACCGTGCAGTCCGGTCCGTTGCCGGCTTTCCGTGCGTTCACCGGCGGCACTCCGAACAACTGCGCGAGCCCGCAGCAGAACCGTTGGGCGCAAGCCTCAGGCCAGAATGCCGGTGGTGGCATTGGGTCGAACGATTGGCGCGACAACAGCCTCTACTGGACGATGGCCGACTTCCTGAAGCGGCAGACCGTGGCCACGTCGGGCTTCGTCGAGGTGCTCAACCCGCACCGCATGCCGCCGCGGACCGAGAACGACATCGATCCGCGTCTCGGCCCGTTCTTCGGCGGAGCCATGCCGGCGACCCGCAAGCCGAACTTCGAGTGGCACTTCGAGCCGCCGCTGGCGACCTTGCCGGCCGGCACCTCGATCGTGCCCGAGTTCCGCGCCGCGAGCCGCACGGTCGATCGCCAGATCAGCGGGCAGAACTGGCCGCCGATCAACTGGGGCGGCAACAACGACTTCGCGACCCTGGCCAGCGGTCAGACGAACCCGCACTTCGCGCTGAACCCGTTCGTCGCGGGTGACGCGCACATCCGCAAGTACGACCGGCGCTCGGTCTTCAGTGGCCCGCGCAACTACTGGTCGTACCTCTACAACGAGCACGTGTCGGACTACACGCTGACGATCAACGATCTCGCGGACGACACGTTCCTGAACGACTTCGCCGGCAACAGCGCGGGCGACAACTTCCGTTATCGCGACGCCATCTACTTCAACTGGCGCTTCGTGATGTCCGCGAACACGACGGCGAGTCCGCCGGTCTCACCGTCGGTCGAGTCGTTCGCGATCAGTTACCGGTTCGAGAGCACGATCGAATGATGAACCGTCGAGCTCAAGAGCCCTCCCGAATCCCTGCGTCCGGAGCGGTCGGTTGCCGCACGGCGACCCCTGCACCCCTCAAGACTATGACTGACCTTTCACGCGCTTCGAGTTTCGCGCGCGCGGTGACGACCGCGGTCGGCGCGCTCGCAACGATCGTTCTGTCCGGCTGCTCGGGCGGAGGTTCGGCGGACTCCCCACCCGGCACGAGCGGTGACTTCCTGGTGTTGCGGACCGAGCCGGCGAACAACGGCCAGCTGTTCCTCAACGAGTCGATCTCGATCGACTTCAGCAACCCGGTCGCCCTCGACTCCGCCGACCTGAACACGGTCAACTTCCAGGTGTTCGATCTCAACGACAATCCGTTGACCGAACAGCCTGCGGGGACCTTCGAGGTCGGCACGTCGCCCGGTGACTCGAACCCCGGTCGTCGACTGGTCTTCGCGCCGCGATTCCCGACGAACGACACGTTCGACAACGGCGGGTTCCGTCCGGGTCGCAAGTACATCGTCAGCCTGCCTGCCGGCCAGAACGTGACGACGCTGAACGATGCGTCGACTGGCCGCAAGCTCGAGAGGCCTGCATCGTTCATCTTCTCGACCGCCGACGGCACGACGCCGTTCGAGTTGTTCCGCGACACCAAGCCCGGTGGTCCGCGCCGCGCGGGCTTCTCGGTCTCCGGGGTCTCCGGCGGTTTCGCGCCGCTCGGTCTGCTCGGCAATGCGCCGGTCGAGATTCGTCTCGACTTCGACCAGCCGCTGAACCCGTCGACGTTCAACGTGCCGACCAACCTGGATCCGGATCCGTCCCAGCGCGTCGGACTGGATCGCGGTCGGATGTACCTCGAGTATGACAACGGTGCGACCACCGGCATCTGGATCCCGGCGACGGTCGAGATCGAGCGCAACAGCCTCACGGGGGCGACGGTCGTGATGCGGCCGATCGGTGTGATGCCGAACAACGCCACGATCCGCGTCATCGTGCAGCGCACGGTCGAGGACATGGCGGGTGAGTCGAACATCTCCGACACGGCCTACAACTCCACGTTCGCGACCTTCCGGACGCAGCCCGCGTTCGAGCCGCAGTACGACGCGCTCGTCGAGCAGTTCGTCGCTGGCGCGAACACGGTCGATCTCGACGCCCCGGTGCTCGAGCCGCTGGCCGAGGTCAAGAGTGGTCGACTCCGTTCGACGTTCGCGTTCGACGGCCAGGCCTCGACGCTCGACTACGAGCCGAGCGCACGCGAGACCGTCCTCGACACGAACTTCACGCAGGTCGCTCCGGTCGGCTCCGAGCCGATCAACGTGGCCGGCGGTGTGTTCCGCTTCCGCAACGTGTCGATTCCGGCCGGCAAGACCGTGCGCGGCGTCGGCCCCAACCCGATGGTCTGGCTCGTCACCGGCGACTTCGAAGTGGCTGGAACGCTGCAGGTCGACGGTGGTGACGGCGCGCGCGTCGACACCCTGAACTCGGCGAATTTCCCGTCCGCGGGTGGTGTCGGCGTGTGCGGTGGTGGCAACGGGGGCAAGGGCTCGCCGTTCACTGCGCGCCGCAGCGGTCGTGGCGAGGCGGGCTTCGGTCCGGGCCAGCGTCCGGGCATCGGCGGTCGCGGTGGTCGCTACCACTGCACCGGCGGTGGTGAGACCGGCGGTGGCGGCGGTGGCGGCTCGTTCGCGACCGAGGGCGACCCCGAGTTCAACGACGGCAACAACAACTACGTCCAGTGGCGTGGCACCGGCGGTCGCAGCAGCAACGCCGGTGGAGCCGGTGGCAACCCGGGTGACCTCGCGTTCACCGATTCGCGCGACGACAACGACTTCTGGGGCTCCGGCGTCAACATCCACCGCGGCATCCGCATTCAGGGCGAGCTCCTCGCTCCTCAGGGTGGATCCGGTGGTGGTGGCGGTGGTGACCGCTCGACGAGCTGTGCGATCTCCGGCAGCTTCATCGGCGACGAGAAGGGCGGTGGCGGTGGCGCCGGTGGTGGCGTCCTGATCATCCAGGCGCTCGGCAAGGTCATCGTCCGCGGCACCGGGACCATCTCGGCCAACGGCGGCAACGGTGGCGGCGGTGAGCAAGCCGGATCGAACAACGCCGGCGGCGGCGGCGGCGGCGGCTCCGGCGGTATGGTCGTGATCATGGCGGCCGGCGGCGTCGAGATCGTTCAGCACGGTGGTTCGTACGCCAACGACAACAACAACTTCGCGATCAGCGCGGACGGCGGTATCGGGCTGCAGGGCGACTTCATCGGCAACCAGATCGATGACAAGTACGCCGGCTACTCCCCGAACAACCAGATCCGGGCGTCGGGTGGCTTCGGCGGCATGGGGATCGTGCAGATCCTGGTCCCGCCGGGTGAGGACGACGACGGAACCGGTAGCTTCGTCGACGACAACATCACCTTCACGAACAACGGCTCGCCGGTCGGCACCAACACCAAGATCGAGCTCATCGCCTGGCGCGGTTGGCCCGACGAAGAAGGTGTTCGCCGGGACGACATCGGCCGCAGCATCGCGACCGACCTCGGCATCGATGACGACGGTGACATCCGTCCGGCGCCGATCCTGTTGCCGCTCCCGTTCGGCCCGACGTCCCGCGCGCAGTCGCGTTGGATCGACCTCGGCGCCGTCGCACGTGAGCCGGGCAACTCGGGTCCGAACGTGGTCAACGTCGCTCCGCCGCCGCAACCGGACTTCGAGTTCGACGGCCTGCTGACGTCGGGCGACGACGCCGGCTACGTCGAATGGTCGGGTGGCGTCCAGTCGGTTCCGGAGGTCCTGGCGCCGGTGGCGTTCTCCGACCTGCGCACCGATCAAGTAGCGGCCGGTCAGTCGGCGTACCGCGTCCGGGTCACCAGCGGTGCCCTCGGCGTGCAGCCGAACAACCGGTACGCGCACTACCGCGCCGAGTTCGTCGACGACAACGGCAACCGTCTGACCGACCTCCGCATCCTCGCGCACGAGCGAATCGCGGGCGGCAGTGACAGCTACGTCTACTTCGAACCCACGGCGGTCTTCCCGGCGGCCGCGACGCGGCTTCGCATCCTCGCGAAGTTCTTCGCGCTCGAGACCGATGGGCAGCAGGGCCTCGGCCCGCTCGACGCGGGACGCCCGCGCTCCAACGTTCGTATCGGCTTCGCGTTCCACGCGGATCCGAACGCGAGCGATCCGAGTGAGCGTTTCCCGGTGACGGGCTTCAGCGCGAACGTCAACGGACCGGGCGGCCTGCTGGAGCAGATGTCCGCGGTCGGCAAGCGCGCCGTGCTCGTCAAGTGGGACATCCTCTTCGATCAGCGGTTCGGTCAGCCGAGCGCGCCGCTGGTCCCGTCGATGCCCAGTCAGACCCTCGACTACCTCGTTCTGCCCTTCCGATTCTGATCGCACCCGGAGGCTCTGAACCATGAGTTCCCCAATCCATTCGACGCCGCTGCGGATCGCAGCGGCGGCAGCCCTCGTCGGCGCGACCGGGCTCTTCTTCGCCGGCTGCGATGGCGGCAGTTCGGGCGGTGCGACCGGCGATCAGACCCAGATCGCGCGCCCGACCCTGCTCAACGTCGAGTACGGTCGACTCGTCGACATCTACGCTTACCGGCGTACCAACCAGGCGAACCCGGACCGTCGGGACTCCCGGTTCCGGTGCCCGGTGTTGATCGAGAAGAACGTGGTCATCGACCCGAACGTCGAGACCGAGGAGTTGTTCGACGCGATCGGCGGCGAGCGCCTCGACGCGGACTTCCGATTCCTGCCGTTCGACGCGAGCGTCGGCCACGACGAACTCATGATCCTGTGGGACGACCAGGACCCTCTCGAGGGCCCGAAGTTCCAAGCCGCGCTGACTCAGGCGAAGTCCCGACTGCGTGAGATTCCGGCGTCGTATCGCGATCAGAACACCGCGACGCGCCCGATCCCCGTCGTTCCGCGCAACGCGGCGATCAAGTTGAACTTCGATCGGCCGCTCGGACTCACGCTCAACTTCTTCGATGCCAATCCCGGCTCGCTGCAGCTGCTCGAGATCGTCAACGATCCGAACGCGGTGTCGGCGCCGCAGGCGTTCGCGCCCGCGCGATATCGCGTGCTGCCGGGCGACAAGGCCTTGATCGTCGACACGACGTTGATCGGTGGCGAGGCGCTCGGCCGGAGCAGTTCGACCGGTCTGAGCCCGAGCCCGGATCGACAAACCGCCAACTTCCGGATCGCGATCCCGATCGATGGACTCGCTTCGCGCGCGTTCGAGATCGAGCAGGATCCGGTTCCGGAGCTGAATGCGATCGATTCGGTCGGCAACCGCGCGGTCATTCGAGACTTCCGATCCGGCAACATCACGGACGGTTCGGTCGCGGTTCTCGCGGACACGATCGCCCCGACGATCATCGGCGAGTTCCCGATGGGCATCACGGCGGTCGACGCGACCACCAACACGCTGACGCTGAACAAGCGCGGCAACCTGGTTCCGCTTCGCGGCCGCATCCCGTTCGTCGACGGCGCGATCATTCCGACGACCGGCCTCCCCGGCGGCCGTACGACGGTTCCGACCGTCAACTCGAGCCTGAACCGTGAACGACTCCAGGCCGGCGACGTCATCAGGCAGGTCGTCATGTCGCCGACTGGCGAGGCCGTCACCCTGCGAGCGGAGATCATCGAGAACCTCGAGGTCGGTTCGCAGTCCACGAGCGCTCAGTATCCCGCGCCGGGCCTGACCGAGAGCGGCAGCGACGGTGGCGAACTCGCGGTCGCACGCGTCCGCGTCTCGACCATCGAGGGCTTCGACGGTGCGGGCAACCGCGTCACCTTCGTCGGTGACAACGCGAACCCGCTCGGGCTCGATTGCGTGGCGCGTACACGTTACTACGAGTCCCTCGCCTACTCGGGTGAGTACGGCATCGACGCCAAGGTGTCGGACGCCGATCGCCGAGGGATGTTCATCGTCGTCGATCCGGATCCGAACCAGATCAGCACGCCTGCCGAGGGTGCGATTCGCTTCGTCGAGCCGCTGTCTTCGATCGGTCTGAAGTTCAGTGAGCCGATGGACCTCGAGGGTCTCGACACGTTGCGCAACTTCGTGTTGGCCAACGAAGAGGTCAACGTCCAGCAGTTCCTGCCGGTGTTGGACTCGCCGAAGTCGTCGGGTCTCTCGTTGCTCGCGAGTCGCATCGTCGACCAGAACAACGATGGGACGCTGCTGAAGGTCCTACCGCCGCTCGGCCTCTTCCACGCCAACGGTGGCACGGAGCGATACTGGTTCCATGCGTTGCTCGACGAGGTCCGTGACCTTTCCGGCAACAAGCTCGACATCTACGACCGCCGTCCGGCGCAGACCGTTCAGGTTCCGATGCGCGACGACGGTGGCGTGACCGATGTCGAAGTCGAAGTGCCGTTCGAGTCGTTCTCGGTCCAACTCGAGATCGACCCAGCTGCGCTCGCGAATCGGGTCGGTTCGCGCGTCTACCGCTTCGAGGGTGCGGACGAGGACGGTTCGAAGCCGGGCTCGATCGACCTCTTCGGTCAGTTCCGTCTGATCGACGGCGAACTGCTCGCCGCCGAGACGACGCGTTTCAGCGCGGTCTGCGACAACACGACGATGAGCGTCATCACGCGGATGGACAAGGGCGAGTGCGCCCTGGACGGAGGGACCGCAGGGTTCCCGATGTACATCCCGCCGCAGTTCCCGGGCACGGGGCCAGGGTTCCTGTATCAAGTCCCGAGCGTCGTCTACACCCGGACGCAGAACTTCCCGACCGTGTTCCAACCGCCGGGTCCGCCGGTCAACTTCGGTGGCATCGTCGAGCCGCACGTGCGACGTGGTTCGCGCATGCAGATGACCTACCGCGAGGACGACTTCGGGCTCAGCATGCACGACAAGCAGCAGTTCAACATCGACGTCGAGCAGCTGCACTGGGCTCCCTGGAACGACGGCGACGTCCTGTTCGACGAATTCGATCGATACTCGATCCTGCTCGGACACTCGGACAAGCGCCCGGATCTGGCGTTCTTCCTCAACGACGCAGACAACTCGTGTGACCTCGATTGCGGATCGCTGAACAGTGGTCTCAGTCTGACGTTCGACGAGAACGTGTTGAACGGCTCCAAGATGAAGCGGGTCGTCGACAACGCGAAGTACGTCGTTCAGCCGTCGCTGGCCTTCCGCACGGGCAACACGAAGTTCGTGCCGTACGCTCAGTTCGAGGACACCTACACCTGGCGCGATTCGCGCCTCGTGAGCTGGGACATGGAGACCGATTCCGCGATCGGTCTCGGTGGCGTGCTCGACGCGACGCAGGTGCCGCCCAACGGTGACCGCACCGCATCGGTCTCGTCGCCGTGGACGCCGGACATGCCGAACGATGCGGCGCTGGACCACACCGAGGGCTTCATCCCCGGACCCGGTGGCTTCGTTCGCGACTTCGGTGACTTCCTCGGCGACCGCACGCGCGATCACGACCCGATCGCCCTGCCGCTTCTCGTCGAGTTCCGGGTGTTCCCGGACAACACGCTCGACACCGCGACTTCGGCGAACCTGTTCTGGATCGGTCACGTCGGTCGGCCCTACAGCGACCAGACCGTGAACTTCGATGCGGGTGGCTACTACAACCAGAACCACACGATCAACACTCAGGGTCGTCAGAACGGCACCGGTCAGTTCACGCACGCGAGCTGCACCGGCGCGGCGCTGCCGAACTTCCGCGTCCACTCCTCGGGTGGCATCGACCCGGTCTCGGGCGAGCAGGTGCTGATCAACCCGGACGACGAGGTCACCGCCCGCGGCGGCATCATCACCGACATCGGCATCGGCGCCCTGCCGCACACGGGTCTTGCCCGCGTGCCGGCCGGGGACAGCCACCAGCACTGGGCGCAGGCCGACTTCGTTCGCCGCGTCTCGGTCGTCACGGCCGGGTTCTTCGACACGTGGCGTCCGAACCGTCATGCGCTCGACCCGCTCGCCGAAGGCGCACCGCCGGCGCTCCCGAGCGATCTCGGTCGGCCCGTGTTCGACGGTGACAACTTCGGAGTCGGTGATCTGCTGGTCTTGACCGATCCACCGTTCCAGTCGGGTGGTGCGACCTTGACCGTCGAGCTCCGCGGCGCGGAACGCATCGGCGATGGTGGCAGCAACGAGATCTACGATCCGCTGACCGACGACCACCCGTCGTCGCGCGGCAACCTGCTGAACCCGAACTACGCGTGCGAGGCCTATCGCTACGCTTCGCCGACCGCGAACGCTTTCTTCGAGGCGGTGCCGCGCGTTCCGGCGACCGGGCTGACGCCGTACGTCGAGGTCGAGAACCTCGACACGATCCGCGACAACCGCGGCCTGCTGCCGCGCTACATGAACTACCGGATCGTGATGGAGAACAACATCGATTCGGTCCCGACGGTCTCGCCGAAGCTGCGGAACCTGATGATCGTCTACCGGATGGCTCCGCGGTGACACGCGTTCGAGGGTGCTGAACCCTCGATTGCACGGGGCGAAGCCAGAGGGCTTTCGCCCCGTGCTCGATTTCGGGAAGCCGTGTCGGATGGTCGATCGTTAACCTGCAGCGACGCCGTTCCTTCGTCCATGCGCAGTTCGACCGCCCCAGCTCCCCGATCCGTCATCGGCGCTTCCGTCGCGCTGCTGCTCGGACTGATCGCTGGTTGCGCACCCGATCCGACGCCGGCGGAGCCGATGGCCATCGTCAGGATCGCGCCGGCGCTCGATGCGGACGATCCGCCGCGAGTGTTCCTGAACCAAGAGATCACGGTCTACTTCAGCCAGCCGGTCGAGAAGACCTCGGTCAATCGGGATGCGTTCCGAGTCGTCGACGCCAACGGCAACCACGTCGACGGCACTCTCCGCGTCGGTCTTCGCTCGGTCACGTTCGAGCCGGTTCCGCCGGTCGCGGCGACCCTCGACGATGGGTCGTTCCGTCCGTCCGGTCGGTACACCCTGGAGATCGCCGGGATGCCCCTGTGGAACACCCTGCGCTCCGTGTCCGGCGAGCGGTTGGCGCGCGGCTTCTCGTGTCCGTTCGACATCGTTCCGGTCGAGGGCGCCGCGGACCACGCGACGCCGTTCTTGCCGCACGGCGCCGTGACGGAGCCGTTCGGTTTGATGGAGCGTACCGAACCGCGGCTCGCCGCCGACGTGGGCACGGTCGACCTCCACTTCAACCTGGCCGTACTGCCGCCTTCGGCGACGATCGACGCTCTGCAGGTCTACGAGGTCTCGAGTGGTCAGCGGCGACGCGTGTGGCCCCAGACCGTCCGTGTGCTGGGTGAGCGTCGGCCGCACGCCGAGCACTACGGGAGCACGGTGCGTCTCTCCTTCGGGCCCGGTCAACTCGATCCGTGGCCGTCGCTCTACTACATGTTTCTCCGAGGCTCCGAAGGACAGTCGCTGCGCGACTACCTGGGCCGCCCGCTCGTCGATGGCGATCGCGTCCTCGAGCTCGATGTCGTGCCGGGCGATCGTCCTCGCGTCATGGTTCTCGGTGGCAGTGAGCCCTGGCACCTGAGCCGCGAGGTCGCGGCGCCGCTCGGTTTCGCGCAGCGTGGCACGCGCGTCGAGGTGCAGTGCGGCGTGGAGGCCGGTGACGGACGCCACGGGTGGTTGCGGCCGCGCAGTTCGCTGACGATCGAGCCGGGACAGAGATTCGATCGTGGCGATGGGGTCCTGGTCGAGGCCAGCGCGGACCTCCAGTTCCTCGGCATCGACATCGGCCCGGGCGTGACCGTTCGCGTCGTGTCGCGTGAGCCGATCCGGATTCGTTCGGTCGGTTCCGTCTCGATCCGCGGGCGACTGCTGCTGGAGACTCCGATGGGGGACGCCGGTTGGCTCGGCGGAGAGAGATTCGGACAAGGCGAGATCGTCGATCTCGACCGGTTGCTCGAGGCGTCGGGATGCGCGTTCGTCGTCGGCGGACACTTCCACAACGCGGGCTCAGTGGAACACGTCCACGAAGGCGAGCGTGGATCGCCGTTGACGCTCGTCGTCGTCGGACAGCTGGAGTCGACCGGTCGAGCACCGGCCGAAGTCATCGTCGGGATGGATGATCGCAACCA
>JAGQQZ010000730.1 GCA_020425915.1 Planctomycetota bacterium
GCCTACCTCCGCGAGGTCCCGTGGGAACACGTCGTGCAGTTCCACCTCGCCGGCCACAGCGTGTTCGAGACGCACCGGCTCGACACGCACGACCATCCTGTGTGCGACGAGGTCTGGCAGCTCTACCGACTCGCCCACGAACTCAGCGGCGGACGTTCGACGCTGCTCGAATGGGACGACCACATCCCCGCGTTCGACGACGTGCGCGCCGAGGCGATGAAGGCCGCCGACGTGCGTGCCCAGGCCGATGCGACCTGACGCGCTCGACCCGGACCTCGGCACGCTGCAACGCTGGCTGAGCTGCCTCCTGCAGGATCCCGAACCCGCCGAGCACGCCATCGCCCACCCGGCACCGAGCCACTGGATCCCGGCCGAACCGGCGCGCGACGGCCGCGTCGTGACCCCGAGCGCGACGATGCAGCCGATGCAACGCGTCGACGTCTACGGCGGCGGCTACGTCGCGCGGCTCGTCGGTGCGCTGGCGGCGGACTTCCCCGGTCTGGTCCACGCGCTCGGCGCGGAGGGATTCGACGACCTGGGCCGCGCCTACGTCGCCGCGCACCCGAGCCACGACCCGAACTTGTCGTTCTTCTCGCGCCACATGGTCGCGTTCCTCGCGACGCGCGACGACCTCCCGCACCGCGACTTCCTGCGCGACCTCGCGCGGCTCGAGTTCGCGATGCTCGAGTCGTTCCACGCCGAACGGTCGACGGCCCTCGATCCCGAGTCCCTGGCAGATCTCCCACCGCAGCGGTGGGCGAGCCTCGTGCTGCGGACGAGCCCGTCGCTGCGCCTCGTCGCGTCCGACTACCCGGTCGACCGCTTCCTGCAGGCGAGCTTCGACGATGAGGATCCCGAGATCCCCGGTCCCGAGCGGAGCTTCACGGCCGTCCATCGCAAGGACTACCGGGTCTGGCGCTCGCGCCTGACGGAGCGCGCGTTCGAGACGCTCGCGGCGCTGCGGAGCGGAGCGACGTTCGGCGAGGCGATCGAGCTCGCTGGTGACGAGGCGGACCAGGTCGGGGGTTGGTTCCGGAATTGGTCGGCGGACGACGTGTTCGTCGGTGCCGAGCCCTGATCACGCTTGCCTCGCTCGATGTATGAGCTCCTCGGCGGGCGGGGAGACACCGTGGGAATGGCGCCGCCGCCACCGAATGGGAGGAATGCCGCGAGCCTTCCACGCCGGTCACCGGTCAGGCGAAGGCGTCGACGGCCGAGCTGCCCGAAGACTCGATCGCGCTTTTTTCCGCGCACCCCGCATGTCCTCCCGAGGTCCTGGAGACAACGAGGATAGCTTGGGGGCAGCCCTGCGATTCATAGGACACGCAATCGATAGATGACTGCCCGCGCCACGAAAACTGCAGTGAACATCGCCCCTCTAGTGCTCCTCGCGTTCTCGGCGTGCTCTTTTGCACACGACAACTCCAGATCGCAGCATTCCCAGGAGGAGCTGCGGGTGAGGAATCTCATCATTGTTGATGAGAGCGGCGATGAGGTTGCGTGGTTCAAGGGACTGGACGGAGGAGCGGTCCTTTCGATGGGAGGCGAACGCGTAAGCGCCCACATCGTCATAGTGGCGCGCAATCTCGAGGGTCAGAGCCGCGCCGAGGTTCTCTGCTTCTCGGGCGACCCGAGTCGGAGAGAAGGCCGAGGGGATGCTGGCCTCTCGTCCATCATGGGCGAATCACCAGCCGTCAAACTCGTCCACCGCCAGGGAGGGAAAACGACAAGCACCATCCGACTGTCAGCCTCGTCCACCGACAAGGATTCTGCGCACGGACTTCAGTTCCTTGACGGGGAATCCTGGCATCTCTGGCCCGAGTAGTCCTGTCCCAAAAAACGTCTCGCGCGGGCGAAGTCGTCGTCCTCATCAGGTCGGGATCACGTGCAAGGTGTCTCGGGCGATCAAGTAGCCACCGATCAGGAGCAGTCCGATTCCCGCAGCCACGCGGATGCGAGGCTGCCAACGCACGATGTTCTCGCTGAAGCGGCTGGCGAAGTTCGCGCCGATCGCCACGGCGAAAGAGAAGACGCCGATCGGGACCGCGGTGCCAATGCCATAGGCGATCACCGGCGGCGCCGAGGCCGGACCGGCGAGGGCCTGCGGCAGAAGGCTGCCGAAGAACAGCGCGGCCGAGGTCGGGCAGAACGTCAGCGCGAACAGCACACCCAGCAGGAACTCGCCCACCAGCCCGAGGCGCGCCAGTCGCGCAGCGGTCTCCTGACTCATTCCCTTGCTCGCCCAGGGCAGCGGCAGTAGCTCCAGCAACACCATCGCGGTCAGGACGAGCAACGGACCGACGAACGGCGGCAGCCAGTGCTGCAGTGCCGTCGACAGCTCGGGAGCCCCCAGCGCGCCGAGCACCAGCACGGCGGCGACTGCGCCATAGGCTGCGACGCGACCGGCCGTGTAGGCCAGCGCGCCGAGCAGCGCGCGGCGACGCGAGGCCGCATGCCGCGCCAACCAGACCGTCGCCGCCAGGTTGGTCGCCAGCGGGCAGGGACTGACCGCGGTCAGCAGACCCAGCACGAGTCCACCGCCGGTCGCCGCGAGCACACCGTCCATCGCGACTCAGTCCTCGCCGAGATACTGGCGCACGGGCTCACGCACGTAGGCCAGGAACTCGTCCGGCTCGTCGAGCAGCAGCCAGACGTCCTGTCGATCGGTCCACTCCGTCTCCGCTCCGGCCACCTGATGGCTGACGATCACGGTCTTGTTGGCGATCTCATAGTCGTCGAGGAAGTGCTCGTTCTCCGGCCGATCGGTGTTCAGGACTCGGAACGCGACCAGGCCGCTGGCGACCTGCTCGGGGAAGCCCTCCTCGATCGCCTGTCGACTCAGCCTCTCGATCGTGCGACACGAATCACAGCGGACGTCGGTCGTGAAGTAGGTGACCACCACCTGCGCCGCCGAGACGTCGGACTTCGCCGGGTTCCCATCGGCCATGGCCTGGTCGGGACGCTCGTAGAGGTAGAACCCGACGCTGCCGAACACGGCGACGAGCAGGATCCATCGGAGCACGGACTTCGCGTTCATCGGGGACCTCCTAATTCGCGGCGAGCATCTCGCGCAGCTGTTCGTGGCTCGGAACCTTGCCGGCCACCACGACCTTGCCATCGACGACCAACGCAGGCGTGACCATCACGCCGAAGTCCACGAATCGCATCAGGTCGGTGACCTTCTCGAGTTCGTACTGCATGCCGAGTTCGTCGGCGACGGCGACCGTTGCCTTGGTGAGGCTGTCGCACTTCGCACAACCGGTACCGAGGATCTGGATCTTGTGCATATCGATCATCACGAACTGGCCACCACTCCGAATGCCCAGCCGGTGGCGGTGGCCAGCAGGACCACGAGCAGGGCGAAGGTCAGGGTCTTCTTCCAGCCGAGGATCGACGAGATCACCAGCATGCTCGGAAGACTCAGAGCGGGTCCCGCCAGCAGCAGGGCGAGCGCCGGGCCCCTGCCCATGCCGTCACCGATCAGGCCTTGCAAGATCGGCACCTCGGTCAGCGTCGCGAAGTACATCAGCGCCCCGGACAGGGCGGCGAGCAGAGTCGCGCCGAGGGAGTCTCCACCGACGGCCGAGGCGATCCAGTCGCTCGGGATCAGGGCCTCGTGCCCGGGACGACCGAGCAGGAACCCGGCCGCGAGGACGCCGCCGATGAGCAACGGGAAGATCAGCTTGGCGTAGCTCCACGTCTGGTCGAACCACTCGCCGGCCTCACCTCCCCGGCCGGCGGTGCTGATCGCGAGACCAGCGACGGCGACGAGCATCGCCAGTTCCGGCGCACCCGGCAGCAGCACCGCCACGGCGGCGACGGCGAGGATCGTCGCGAGGATTCGACCGCCCGGCAGCCGGATCCAGCGCCACGCCATGACGGCCAACCCGATCCCGGCCGCAGCGGTCAGGTACCACTTCCAGGCGAACACAGCGGCGAAGAAACCGTCGGGCTGTTTGGGGTTCGCCCAGTTGGCGAAGACCAGGACGGCGACCATCGAGGCGAAGAACGACGCGGTCTGCCACAGCGGTCGGGAGGCCGGGCTCGCCGGCATCTCCGCCATCCGTGCGATGCGTTCGCCCTGCTCGCGCCGGAACAGCCACGCCATCGACACACCGAGCACGACGCTGAACAGCACGGCGGCGATGGCTCGCGCGAGTCCGAGTTCGAAGCCGAGGATCTTGGCGGTCAGCACGATCGCCAACACGTTGATCGCCGGCCCCGAGTAGAGGAAGGCGCTGGCGGGGCCGAGCCCCGCGCCCATGCGGTAGATGCCTGCGAACAGCGGCAGCACCGTGCACGAGCAGACCGCCAGGATCGTCCCGGAGACGGAAGCGACACCGTATGCGACCGCCCGATTCGCCTGCGGACCGAGGTAGCGGATCACCGAGGCCTGGGAGACGAACGCGGCGATCGCGCCGGCGATCCAGAACGCCGGCAGTAGACACAGGACAATGTGCTCGCGTGCGTAGTCGCGTGCGAGGTGCAGCGACTCGTCGACCGCGCCCTCGAAGCGAGGGGACCCGAGCGGCAGGAAGTAGAGGCCGGCGAACACTCCGACGAACAGCAGCAGCCGCTTCCATTCCTGCTTGGTGTCGGGGGACATCGTGGGATTCCGTCAGCTGCAGCAGGTTCGCAGTTCGACCTTCTGGCCCTTCGATGCGGCCACGAGGCATTGCGTGAACGTCGCCACGCACGGCAGCGCGAGGCGGTAGACGACCTGGTTACCCTGCTTGGAGCAGTCGACGACGCCTGCGTTCTTGAGCACCGAGAGGTGCTGGGAGACGGTGCTCCACGAGGCTCCGACGAGTTGGCGAAGGTCGCTGACGCAGGAGTCCCCCTCGCTGAGGGCCTGTGCGATCTGCAGACGCGACGGGTGGCCGAGCGCGCGGAACACGTCTACGGGGTCCAGGGTCATGCGGACGCAACGCGCGCGGCAATTCCGTTATTTCGCGAATCAACGAAATATACTCCGGCGACGAATCCCGGAGCGCCGGGCGCATCACGCCCAGATCACGAGCCCGCGCAACGACCCCGGCGAGTAGCTGTGCCGCCGCGCCCGCACCCGCAATCCATGCGCGTGCACGCCCGACCGCTCGATCGAGTAGCTGCAACGGAACGCGTGCACCGTCCCGTCCGACGAACCAGCCGCGAGCGGGACGATCGCCGGGTCGACGATGTCGCCGTCGCCGCCGTCCTGGCCGATGACCAGTTCGACGTCGACGTCGTCGACGCTGAGGCTGCCGAGGTCGACGTGCATGACGAACTCGATCTCGTCGCCGACGGCGAGTTCGGAGACGTCGGCGAGACCGGCGTCGACGATGCGGATTTCGGCGAAACCGCGGCGGATCCGCTTGCCTTCGGCGGCGGCGCGCTTGGCGTCGACGAGACCGTCGGCGAGTTCGGCGAAGTAGGCGGCGCCGAGCGGCTGGTAGGCCGCGTCGAAGTACTCACCCACCATGCGGTCGGTGTTGAACACCTCGGGGATCGTCGCGAGATCGTGGATCACGCGGCGCATCCACTCGGACGGCATGCCCTTGACGTCGCGGTCGAAGAACAACGGCACGACTTCCTCTTCGAGCAGGCCGTACAGCGCGGCCGCATCGAACTGGTCCTGCAGGTCCTGCTGGTCGTAGTAGCGGTCCTCGGCGATCGTCCAGCCGTTCCGGCCGTCGGCCGCCTCCGGCCACCACCCGTCGCCGATCGATAGGTTGAGGCCACCGTTCGCGGCGGCCTTCATGCCCGACGTTCCGCTCGCCTCGAGCATGCGCGTCGGGTTGTTGAGCCAGACGTCGACGCCCTGCACGAGCTTGCGGCCGAGCGCGATGTCGTAGTCCTCGGCGAAGAACACGAGGCCCGCGAGGTCGTCCGCCCGCGTCACCTGCGCGATCGACTTCAGGATGTCCTGGCCGGCCGTGTCGCGCGGGTGCGCCTTGCCGGCGATGACGAAGCGCACCGGTCGATCCGCGTCCTCGCAGATCGCGCGCAGGCGTTCGACGTCCTGGAACAACAGGTGCGCCCGCTTGTACGGCGCGAACCGCCGCGCGAAGCCGATCCAGAGCGCGTCCTCGTCGAGGCCGTCCAACGTCTTGCTCAGCAGCAGCGGACTGTCGTTGCGCCGCACGAAGCCGCGCTGGATCCGGTGCTTGACCTCGGCGACCATCGCCTTCTTCTGCGCGCGGCGCGCGTCCCAGACCGCGCGCGCGTCGAGCCGCTCGACGCCCTGGGCGAACGACTCCGGGCGACCGCCGCCGAGCAAGGCCTGCAGCTTCGGGTGGACCCAGGTCGCGAGGTGGATGCCGTTGGTGACCGACGTCACCGGCACCTCGCTCTCGAGCAGGCCCGGCCAGAACTCGTGGAGCAGCTCGCGCGACGCGATCCCGTGCAACTTGCTGACGCCGTTGCAGTAGGTCGCGAAGCTCAGCGCGAGGTAGGTCATGTTGAAGTCGTCGCTGGTCTCGTTCGCGCGACCGAGGCGGATGAACCGCTCCCAGGGTGCGCCGACCCAGTCGGCGACGTCGGAGAAGTAGCGCCGCACGAGGTCCTCGCTGAACCGATCGTGACCGGCCGGGACCGGCGTGTGCGTCGTGAACGCGGTCGTCCGCCGCACGAACTCGCGCGCCTCGCCGAACGTCAGACCGCGGTCCCGCACGAGGTGCGCGACGCGCTCGAGCGACGAGAAGGCCGCGTGGCCCTCGTTCATGTGGTACACGGCCGGGTCGATCCCGAGCCGTGACAGCAGCCGGACCCCGCCGCGACCGAGCGCGATCAACTGCCGGATCCGCATCTCGTGGTCGCCGCCGTAGAGGTTGCGCGTGATATCGCGATCCTCCTGGCGGTTCGACGGCGTGTTCGCGTCGAGCAGGTAGAGCTGCACGCGACCGCACTGCAGGCGCCACGCCCGCAGGAACAGGTCACGCGCAGGCAGCGTGATCACGATCTCGAGCGGCCGACCTTCGCGATCCCGCACGAGCTCGAGCGGCAACTGGTGCGCCTCGTTCTCGCGGTCGATCGCGAGCTGCTGGCCGTCCGCGGTCAGCTCCTGGCCCATGTAGCCGTAGCGGTAGAACAGGCCGACGCCGATCAGCGGGATGTTGAGGTCGCTCGCCGACTTCAGGTGGTCGCCGGCGAGGATGCCGAGGCCACCGGAGTAGATCGGGACCGACTCGTGGATGCCGAACTCGGCGCAGAAGTACGCGACCGGGTGCGTGGCCGACAGCTTGGCACCGGGCTCCCCGAGCTCGACGCTCTCGGAGCGGGCCTTGATGTACGCATCGAAGCGCTTCGCGACCGCGCCGACCCGCGCGATGAACTCCGGATCCGTCGCCTTCGCGTTCAGCGCCTCGGGTTGGACGTGGCGGAGGAACGCGACCGGGTTGTGGTTCGACTCGGCCCAGGCCTCGGCCGAGATCTCCTCGAACAGGCCCGGCGCATCCGCGTCCCAGCACCACCAGAGGTTGCGCGACAGCCGCTCGAGCGCCCGCAGGTCCTCGGGGAGGTGCGGGGCGACGTCGAACTTCTGCAGGTGCGGCGCGCACGGCGGACCCGCCTCGGCGCACACATCGGTCCGCGGTCGCCGCGTCAGCGGCACGCCGGCGACGAGTCGGCTCTGGATCGCGGCGACGGCCTTCTCGTAGGCCTTCTCGTAGTTCTTGAACAGATCGCTCCACGCGGTCTTCTGTGCGGTGGCGCGACACACCTCGCGCCACTCGTGCTCGGCCGCCTCGGCGATGTGACGCTCGATCGACTCGGCGAGTTCGTCGACGACCTCGTCGTAGTCCTTGCCGACGCGGTCGATGACCTCGACGCCGTCGTCGAAGTCCAGCGACTCCGAGCGCGCCCAGCGCCCGAAGCCGGCGTAGTCACTCGTCACGGTCGGGACACCGACCGCGAGGCTCTCCTGCGGCGTGTAGCCCCACGGCTCGTAGAACGAGGGGAACATGCTGAGGTCCATCGCGCTCAGCACGGCTTCGTACTGGCGGTTGAACAGCCCGTCGTCTCCGAACAGGTACACCGGCACCTGCACGACCCGCACCCGATCGGTGATCGCGTTCTGCAGACCGTTCCGCTCGCACTGCTCCTGGACGGGATCGTGCTCCTCCTCGAACAGGTTGTGCGTCGTGACACCGAGCGGCTCGCTCACGGCGCCGACCGGCTGCTCGAGCCGTGATCGCACCTCGGCGCGGATCCCGGAGTTGCCGGCCGGGACGAGGATGAACGCGACGATCCGCCGGCCCTCGGTCTCGTTGCACTTCGCGAGCGCGTCGAGGAACGCGTCGATGCCCTTGTTGTGGAACTCGTAGCGACCGGAGTTGCAGATCAGGAACGCATCCGAGACGTCCTCGCCGAGGAACTTGCTCGCGACCGTGACGAGCTCGGAGCGGACCGTCGATCGCTCGGCGCCGACGAGTTCGTCGACGACCGCGAGGTCGATGCCGTTCGGCAGGACCGGGTCCGGCGCGCGTTCGTGCAGCAGCTCGGCCTCCTTCGCCGTGATCGTGCTGACGGTCGTGAACACGTCGGCCTCGCGCGCCGCCACGCCTTCGAGCGAGTGCTTGGCCTGCACGCCGTGCGTCTCCGCGAGATCTCGCGGCGTGTGCTCGCCGAGGCCGTCCTCGGGCGAATGGCCGAGCGACGAGAGCGCGCGGCCGAGCATCGTCGCGTGGGTCGTGAACACGGTTCCGATCGCCGGAATCCGGTTCTTCAAGTAGAGCAACGACGACGCGGTCATCCACTCGTGCGCCTGCACGACCGCGCGGCGGTGGAACGGCGCGAGGTAGCGCTCCCACCACTCCTCGATGACGCGACCCGCCGCGTGCCCGAACAGAACCGGCTCGACGTAGTCCCAGTCGCCCGCGATCGAGTCGACGCCGTAGTCCTCCCACAACTTGGCGAGGACGTCGTCCCGCTGGCCGTAGAGGCTCGAGAACTCGATCAGGATGCAGCGCGGCCGCCCCGAGATCCGCCAGTGCCCGACCCGGACGGGGATGCCCATCTGCCGGCAGCTGTCGGCGAACTCGGAGTACGCCGGGTCGTCGTCGAACGGGACGCGCTCGCCGCTGTCGTACGACAGCAACCAGGGACCGACGAGGACGTACTCGTCGCCGAATCGTTCGACCGCGGTGCGCGCCTTGCTCGACAGGACCGTGTGGATCCCGCCGACCTTGTTGCACACCTCCCAACTGATCTCGAACAGCGTGAATCGGGACTTCATCATTCCGTGACCTCGGATCGTTCCGCGTGGATGACTTCGTCTATGCATCCGGCCAGGTCGTCGAGCGCGTCCATGAAGTTCAGGAACGCCTCACGCGGGCCGGGGTACGGACTGAAATACTCGTGCACGTCGCCATCGGACGAGAACTTGGTGCTCATGTAGTAGGTGTGATCGGAGGTCGTCATCTTGCGCCAGGCGGCGAGAAGTTCGGGGGCGCCCATCGCCGCCGCGAGCCGGGCCGGCGGGCCGAGCTCGACGAGCTTCTGGGTCGCGAATCGTTGCATCGGGTTGCCGCGCCAGGCGGTCAGATCGCGCTCCTCGTCGGCCCACGAGATCGGTCGCGGGATCGAGAGGTCGCCGATCGGCTCGTACTTCCGCACGACCTCGGTCGGGGTCGCGAAGCCGAACCGCTCGTCCGCGAGCACGTGCTCCGGCAGGTGGCGCATGAACTCGAAGATCCCGGTCTCGGTCCACTGGTGCTCGCCGAACGTCTCGTAGTCCATGTAGAGGCCGATGAACTGCGAGCGCTCGGGCACCTCGTGGAGCCAGCCGGCGAACTTGTCGGCGTAGAGCGGATACTCGGGCCACTTGCGGTTGCTGAAGCGGAACCCGATGTCGTCCGAGAACGGGTAGCAGCGCAGTAGCAGACGTAGTCGCCAGCAACCGTGCGGCCGGTAGACGTAGAGCGGACTGCGCATCCCGAGCAGCTGGTCCGCCCCTTCCCCGACGAGCGCGAGGAAGCCCATGTCCTCGATCCGGCGCGCAATCGACTCGTCGATGACGCACTCGGTGTTGCGGAACGTCGTCGGCTCGCGACCGAACAGGTCGGCGATCGCGGCCCGGTGGTCCCGTACCTGCCGCTCGAACTCGTCCGGGTCGATGTCGAACAGCAACGAGTGCATCGACGTCTCGGACAGGAACTCGACGCAGCCGGTCTCGGCCAGGTCGACGAAGCTGTCGACGGTCTCGGCCGACCAGGCCTTCATCTGCTCGAGCGCGGTGCCGCTGATCGAGAACGAGCACTTGAACCGACCGTCGGTCGTGTCGATGAGCTCGCGCAGCACGGCGTTCATCGGCAGGTAGCACCGCTCGGCGACGCGCTCGAAGATCCGCTGGTTCTCGGCGTCGTCGAACCACTCCGGATCCCCGTTCTCGTCGCGGAACGAGAGGTGCTTCAGCCGGTAGGGCTGATGGACCTGGAAGTAGAAAACGACGTCGACCAAGGGGCGCGGAGGGGTCTCGAGCGGGCGGGAGCGGGATACGCGGGGGCGCAGGGAGTATCGGCCGAAGCGAGCATCGAGTCGAGGCAATCGAACGGGCCACGCACGGCAAATGCCGCGAACCACGACGAGTTTCGCGCGGGTTTGGCGTAGAATGACGCGGTTCTCGCTTCCCAACCAATCGGAGACGATCCCTTGCTACGCTCGCTGACGCTAGGTGCTCTCGCCGTGACGCTGCTCGCCCCGTCGATCCTCGGACAGGGGTGCTCGCAGCCGGGCCAAACCTTTTTCAAGAACGACGTCCTCCCCGACGTGCCGTCGGGTTCGACCCCGGTCGCGCTGATCGGCGGACTCTGCGAGGGCGAGGCCTGCGGCGCCGTCATCGACGTCGGCGGACCGGGCCAGGTCGATTCGGTCGCGGTCATGCTCGCCCAGGCAGCCGGGGTGAACGGCTCGATCTCCGTCGTGGACGTCGAGATCTACGACGGAGTCTCGATCAGCGGCAACCAGTACACGCTCGGTCCCCGCGTCTTCAGCCTCAGCAACGACCTCGGCGCGAACCTGCAGCTGACATCGCACGGCATCAACACGTACGACCTGCCGACCCCGGTTGCGACGACGCAGTCGCAGATCGCGATCGTGTTCCCGATGTTGCTCAACAACCTGAACGGCAACTGCCAGGGCGGCTACACGACCAACTTCGCGACCGACAACGCCCCCTGCAACACGCACGGGCGGAACATCCTGAAGACGATCGCGGCGCCCGGCAACCCGCCGCCCGGCTACTACGACCCGCAACAGCTCACGATCCTCGGCTTCCCGCTCTGCCCGCTGTTCTACACCGGCAACTGGATCATCCGGGCGTGCGTGACGCCCGACGTCCAGATGACCTGGCAGGGCAACCCGTCGCCGGGCAACTTCGTGCTGCTCGACTTCCTCGACCCGGGCAACCCGGGCCTGCCCTACATCGTGATGATGAGTTCGTCGGCGAACATCGGCTTCGACTTCTCGACGGTCTGGCCGAACACGCTGCCGATGGGCCTCGACGTCAACGTGTTCTGGAACTGCTTCATGGGCCCGTGCCGGGCGATGTTCGTCAACGGCGGTTCCGGCGTCCTCGACGCCAACGGGCACGCGTCCGACGTGCTGCAGATCCCGACCGGTACGTTCTGGAGCGGCGTGACGCTCTACGGTGCGTTCTTCACCTGGGACCCGTCGGACTTTTTCACCTGGCACTCGA
>JAGQQZ010000731.1 GCA_020425915.1 Planctomycetota bacterium
CGATCACCGTGCCGCACGTAGCTCCGAAGGTTGAGCTCGGGGAAGCGATGACCACCGGGCAATGGCGGAAGCCCGCGGAATCGCATGCGCATGAAGAACGGCACGACTCCGACCCACGCCGCGCCATCGAACGTGTCGACTTCGAGCCCCCTCGGCAGCCGCTCCTGCAACGCCGCGGCCGAGACCGGCCAATGCAAGAACAGGAGATCGTCCCAGTTCATCTCGAGCACCCAGGGACGCTCCGGCAACACCCAGGGACGGTGATCGGTGAACGACAACGCAGGATGGGCCATGAGCACATGCAGTGTACTCGATGGGCCGGAGGCGACTTCACCCGTGCCTTCCAGCGACCGCACGGCGGATGGGGTGGAAGCGAAACAGTGGCGGTCGATCGCACCGCGGACCGACCGAGGACCCTGCCGCGCGCCGCGTCAGCGCGCCGCGTCGAGCATCCGCGACTCGAACTGCACGATCCGGCGCGGAACGCAACCCGACACGACGCTCTCGAGCAGGTGTCGATCGGACGGTTGCGGCATCAGCAGCGGGTAGCCCGACGCGACGTGGATCGCGTTCATGAACAGGAACGCGAACATCAAGTTGAAGTCCGGGAACGGCGCGACCCGCGCGAGGCGCCACATCGCCCGGAAGCCGACGCGGACCGGATGCAGCTTGTCGAAGACGACCGGCAGCTCGCGATAGTTCTGCTCGGGCGCGAGCCGCTCGAGCATCCCGACGATCGCGTCGGGTTTCGGGTAGGTGACGTTGCGCAGCGCGTCCCAGGGCTGATCGCGGCGCAGGTGGTTGTTCGTGAAGCGCGGCAGGCCGCGGGTCACGGTCTCGAACAGGTCGGACGCGAACCGCCCGCCGGGCAGCCGCCCGGCGCGCCCGCGGCTCAGGATCCGGTCCAAAGCCCGATCGAGTCCGGCGATGAACACGCGTTCCTGGCGCGAACAGCGCGGCTCCGCGCCGTCCTGGATGATCGCCCGCACCATCTCGCGGTCGACCTTGATGCCGCGGATCGCGAGGACACCGATGATCCACGCGTCGCGCTCGGCCCGCGGCAAGATCCAGGTCTTCGGGAATCGACCGATCACACCCTGCGCGTCGAGGCCGGCGAGTTCGTACTCGGCGCGCGTCGCGAGCTCGAGATCCAAGCGATCGAGCAGACTCGGCCGTGCGGTTCGAGATCCTGGTGCCATAACATGGCAACCGTACCCCCTGAACCAGCAGCTGGAGCCATGAGCGAACACGGCGACGCATCGATCGCGAACGACCACGGAGACCCCCGCCCCCAAACCTCGGCCACACCGGGTGTACGGAGCGGTCGGAAGGTCTGGCGCATTCTGGGACTTCTGGCGATCGGAATCGCGGTCCTCGTCGCGGCGCTTCCGACGATCGTTTCGAGCACGTTCCTGACGAGTTCGGTCGAGTCGAACTTCCGCACCGCTTTCGGTTCGGACGTGAAAGTCGAGCGGGTCTGGGTCGGCTGGTTCAGCGGACTCGAGGTCGCCGGTCTCGTCGTCTCGAACCCATCGGGGTTTCCGCAGGACGAGCCGGCGCTCGAACTCGGATCGCTCACCGGTGACATCAGCATCACATCGTTGCTCGGCGGTCGGCTCGACGTGAAGGGCGACGTCCGCGGCCTCAAGGTCCATCTGATCCAACACGAGGACGGGACGATGAACCTGGTCCCGCCGTCGGACGAGACCACACCGGTCGACGTTTCGGATTCGAAGACCGGCGGTCACGATTCGACTCGGGAGCGCGGCGAACTCGACCTCGGCAGCATGCGACTCGCGTTGACCGTCGAGGATTCGGAGGTGCGCGTCACGCAGGAACCGATCGGCACGATCGAGCACGTGCGCGGCATCAAGGCCGCGATCCGCAAGCCGTTCGGGACCAACGACTTCGTCGTCGAGTTCGACGCGGCCATCGGCGAAGTCAATGCACCTGGCCACGTCGCGGCGCTGCTCGACGTCGACGCGGCGTTCCAGCGTCCGGCCAAGGCCTCGCTCGAGCTCTCGAAGGTCGACCTCGCGCGCTACGCACCGCTGTTGAAGGCGATGATGCCCGACCAGGTGCAGGAGTTCGCCGGCGTCGCCGGTGGCAAGGTCGAGGCGACGATCGACCCCGACGTCGAGGTCGTGGTGAAC
>JAGQQZ010000732.1 GCA_020425915.1 Planctomycetota bacterium
CCATTCGGCCGAGGAGACCGCGCCTGGGCGGAGTGTGTCACATGTCCCCGGACAAACTGTCGCACATGTAACCGGGTCGGACCCAGGCGATCCGGCCGGCGCGAAGGTGACGGGGCAAGCGGGGGGAGCCCCCACGTTCTGCCTTTGATCCGAGCGTTCGCGAGCCACCCGAGCCGGCCTAGCGTCGGGACCCCATCGCCTAGCCGACCGTGTCGAACGGGTCCCGGCTCTCCTGGTGGCCGCAGTACAAGCAGCGCGCGTGCCGCAAGCTCATCGTGCGCGCGCACCGGGGGCACTCGCGGATCGCCTTCTTCAAGCGCGAGTCCCTTCGACCGTCGCGCAGGTCGATCTCCTCGACCTTGTCGTCCAACTCGCGTTCGGTCAGGCCGTGCTGCTTGCTGAGGATCTCCCACATCGCGCGGTTGACGAGAACGAGACGGTCGAGGGCGGCGCGCACCTCCGCGGCACTCGACATCGCGTCGGAGGCACGCGATCGAGCCGTGTCGGCAGTCGACTCGACCTCGTGGATCCTGGCTTGTTGGAAGATCTCCCAGAACATCACGGCTCCTTCGGGTTGGACGGCGGCGCGGTATGCGCGTGCCGTCGTCCTATTCAATCGTCGAGGATGTCGAGCACGTCGAGCATCTCACAGCGTGCTTCGCACTCGACGAGGCCGGCGAGCGACGGCGTCGTACGTCCGTCGTCACCGCTGATCCACTCCTTGACGTAGGTGCCGTGCTGGCAGCGCATGTCGACCGTGCAGCAACGCGGACCGGTCGACTCGATCGCCAGGACTTCGACGGTTCGATGGCGATCGATGTCACCGCGCCGGTGCGCGACGCGCGTCGGAGTGCGTTGGACGAGTTCGAACGTCTTGCCGGCGACGGCGTCGAGGGCAGCAGGGTCGACGTCACGATCGAACGCGACCTCGGCGCGGTAGTCCTTCGAGTGCTCGGCTTCCTTGAGCGCGGCGACCCGCTTGCGCTCGACCGTGCGAAACGCGTCGAGCCGGACGCGATCACCATCGCGCTCGTGGAACTCCTCGAGCACGGCATCGAGGTCGACGTCGAACTTCCGCGGCGAGACGATCTCGTAGACGAACGGCCGGCCTCGCCCGAGCATGCGCACGTCGACATCCTCGCGGCCCGCGCCGTGGAACTTGCCGAACTTCGCCTTGAACGCCGGCAGCAGACGCCGGCCGAGCAACTCCTGCACCGAGTCCTTGTAGAGCTTGCCGAAGCCCTCGCAGTGCGTGCAGTCCTGTCGACGGCGGCGATCGCCCTTGCACTCGGGGCAATAGAAGATCGTCTGCGGAAGGCCGCGAACGAGCTTCTGGTAGCGCGACTCGAGGAAGATGCGGCGCTTGGGCCGCGCGTGGCGTTTCGGTTGCGGAGAGGTCACGGGGGCGCGAAGTATAGCGCGCCCGAGCCCCCGGATCAGCGCGGCAGCGGACTCGGCATCGACCGACTCGAATCTTCGCGACGTTCGCGCAGGCGCGACACGACGCGGAAGAAGTCCGCCGGATCGATCGGTGCGGCCATGACCGCGGAGATGTTGTACTTCGCCTTCTGCTTCGCGAGATCGCGCAACTGCGCTTCCTGCGTCGTCACGACGATGTCGATCGGACGACCGAGATCGCGCAGCTTCTCGAGCAACTGCATCCCCTCGCTGTTGCCGAGGTCGGGCACGCCGAGGAACACGACCTCGTAATCACGCTGGCGGATCTCTTCGATCGCCGCGTATCCTGTGCCGCACGTGACGATGAACTCCGGAAACTGCTGCAGCCCGACGACGATGCGGTCGCGGACGAGCTTGTTGCGTTCGACGACGTAGATTTCCACGATGGATGTATCGACCGGCGACGCAGCGGGGCTGAATCCGGCGATCCAATGCCTCGCTGGCATCGACGAGGCCGGGCTCGGCCCGATCCTCGGCCCCCTCGTCGTGGCCGGCGTCGCGATGGCAGGTCCCGGTGGCATCGACCCTTGGGACGCGCTCGCCGAGCGGGTGGCCAAGACGCGACCGAAGCGTGGCCAACTCCACGTCGCCGACAGCAAGAAGGTCAACTCGGGCAAACACGGGCTCGAGCGACTCGAGCGCACCGTGCTGACGTTCTGGTCCGCACTGCGGGGCGAGCTGCCCGACACCGTCGGCGACTGGTTCGAACAGCTCGATTACGACCTCACTCGAGTCGCCGATTGTCCGTGGTACGGCTCGCTCGACGCGCCGCTGCCGCGTCGTTGCGATCGCGCCGACATCGAACTCGGCGGCCACCTGCTCCGCGAGCACCTCGACGCCGCACGGATCGAAGTGCTGCGCATCTCCGCCCGACCCGTCGACGTCGCCGAGTTCAACGCGTGGATCGCCGAGACCGACAACAAGAGCACCACGCACTTCCGAGCCTACTCGTCGGTCCTGGTCGACCTGCTCGCGCGGATCCCCGACCGCGCGCGCGTCGTCGCCGACCGTTGCGGCGGCCGCGTCCACTACCGCAAGGTCCTGGCCGACCTGCCGTCGATCCACCACGTGCGCGTCGAACGCGAACGTCCCGACGCCTCGATCTACGGCCTGCAGACGGACTCCGGCAGCGCGCGCATCCTGTTCGTGAGCCGCGGCGAGGAGCGCGCGTTCCCGACCGCGCTCGCGAGCTGCGTCGCCAAGTACGCGCGCGAGCTGTTCGTCGAGCAGCTCAACACCTGGTTCCGCGAGGCCGTGCCGGGGCTCGCCCCGACCGCTGGCTATTGGGTCGACGGGCACCGTTTCCTGCGGGACGTGGACGACTTCGTCCGATCGAACGAACTGCCACGGGACCGCCTGGTCCGGTCACGCTGAGGATCGCGCGGTCGTCCCGGGACGGCCGACTCGCTATCCTCCTGCCCGAACCATGACCGAACTCGCGAAGCAGTACGACTCCAAGTCCGTCGAGGCGGCGACGACCCGCCGCTGGCTAGACGCCAAGGCCTTTGCCGCGACCCCCGACGATCGTGCGGGCCGCTACGTCGTCATGATGCCGCTGCCGAACGTCACCGGGGCTCTGCACATGGGCCACGCGATCGACAACGTCATGCAGGACCTGCTGATCCGCTGGCACCGCATGCAGGGCGACAACACGCTGTGGCAGGCGGGCACCGACCACGCCGGGATCGCGACGCAGTCGGTCGTCGAGAAGCGACTGTTCCAGCTCGAGGGCAAGACCCGCCACGACGTCGGTCGCGAGTCGCTCGTCGAGCGGATCTGGGAATGGAAGGACCAGTACCAGCAGCGCATCGTCCAGCAGCAGCAGGGCATGGGCTGCTCGTGTGACTGGGACCGGCAACGCTTCACGATGGACGCGGTGTGCGCGCGCGCCGTGCGCGAGACGTTCTTCCGCATGTTCCGCGACGGGCTGATCTTCCAGGGCGATCGCCTCGTCAACTGGGACTGCAAGCTGCACACGGCCGTCGCCGACGACGAACTCGAGAAGCGGACCGTGCAGGGCCACTTCTGGCACCTGAAGTACCCGGTCGTCGATCCGAGGCCGGGCGAGCCCGAGTTCATCGTCGTCGCGACGACGCGTCCGGAGACGATGCTCGGCGACACCGCCGTGGCGTGCCACGGCGACCCCGGCAAGGCGATCGATCGCGTGATCGCCGAGACCGAGGCCCGCCTGGCGAAGGCACCGGGCAAGGACAAGCCCGCGATCGAAGCCGAGCTCGAGCGACTCCGTGAGCGCAAGCAACAACACCTCCCGCTGCTCGAACGGATCGCCGCGATGGCCGCGGACGGCCGCAAGGTCATGCTGCCGTTGCAGGAACGCGAGATCCCGATCATCCAGGACGACTGGGCCAAGCCCGAACTGGGCAGCGGCTGCGTCAAGGTCACGCCCGCCCACGATCCGAACGACTACGACGTCTGGACGCGGCATCGCGACCACGTCGACATCATCAACATCCTGAACGAAGACGGCTCGCTGAACGACGAAGCCGGGCGCTACGCCGGCCTCGACCGATTCGAGGCTCGCAAGCGAGTCGTCGCCGACCTCGACGCCAAGGGATTGCTCGACAAGATCGAGGACCGCGAGATCGAGATCGACCACAGCGACCGCTCCGGCACGATCGTCGAACCGTACCTCTCGAAGCAGTGGTTCGTCCGCATGAGCGACGTCGACGGCGGGATCGTGCTCGGTCGTGGAACGACGAACGAGTTCCGCGCGCCCGGCCTCGCCCAGGCCGCGATCGACGCCGCCGACCCCGAATGGAAGTCCCCCACCGGCCGCCACGTCGACTTCTGGCCCGACCGCGAGCGCTACTGGAAGATCTATCACTCGTGGCTCGTGGAGAAGCGCGACTGGTGCATCAGCCGCCAGCTCTGGTGGGGCCACCGGATCCCCGTGTGGCGCGGGACGCTCGAACGCGAGAAGTTGCTCGCCTTGCGCGAGGCCGTCATCTCGTTCGCGAAGCGTGACGACGTCGCGGCCTGGGTGACGCTGCCCGACGGCGAGCGACTGCGACCGGCTGACGCATTCGCGAGGTTCGACACCGACGATTCGATCGCCGAGGTCGACGTCGGCGTGTGCTTCCAGGACGAAGACCACGATGCACAGTTCGGCGCGATCCTGCGCAGCGGCGGGCTCGAGCCCGACCCCGACGTGCTCGACACCTGGTTCTCGTCGGCGCTCTGGCCGCACAGCACTCTCGGCTGGCCGGATCCCGACACCGCGCCAGTCGGTGAGGGTGAGACCATGCTCGGTGCGCACGACGGGGCTCCGAGCTCGCTCGACTACTACTACCCGGGGTCCTGCCTCGTGACCGGTCGTGACATCATCACGCTCTGGGTCGCGCGCATGGTGATGACCGGTCTCTACAACCTCGGCGACGTCCCGTTCACCGACGTGTTCCTGCACGCCACGATCCAGGACGGGAAGGGCGAGCGGATGTCGAAGTCGAAGGGCAACGGCGTCGACCCGATCGACATCATCGATGACTTCGGCGCCGACGCGATGCGCTACGTCCTGTGCGAGGTGCAGACCGGCACGCAGGACATCCGGCTGCCCGTGCAGGCGATCTCGCCGTTCGACGGCGAGCCGATCGAGATGGCGAAGGCGAAGGGCACGGACAAGCAGGGCGTGTTCCTCTGTCCGCGGACCGGCAAGGAGTTCGACATGGTCGGCCTCTACGCCGACCAGGGCGTGCCCGGTGCGAAGGCGACGAGCGACCGCTTCGAAGTCGGACGCAACTTCTGCAACAAGCTGTGGAACGCCAGCCGCTTCGCGTTCCTGAACCTCGAGAACGCGACGTTCGAGCGGCTGTCACTCGACCAGCTCGAGATCGAGGATCGTTGGATCCTCTCGCGGCTCAGCTCGACGATCGCGAAGACCCACGCGGCGCTCGATGCCTACAACCCGTCGGTGGCGGTCACGGCGGCGCGGGACTTCTTCTGGTACGACCTCTGCGACTGGTACGTCGAACTCGTCAAGGAACGCATGCAGGACGACACGCGCGCACCGATCGCGCGCCAGGTGCTCGCCGCGGCGCTCGACCAGACGCTGCGCCTGCTGCACCCGTTCGTCCCGTTCGTGACCGAGGAGCTGTGGAGCAAGCTGCTCGAACTCGTCCCTCAGCGCGGAGTCGATAGCGCGTTCGAGAACTCGGAGTTCCTGTGCCACGCCGCGTGGCCCGAGTCTCGTGCAAGCTGGCAGGACCGGGCGCTCGAGCAGCGCATCGAGTTCATGCAGGAGATCGTGAAGGGCATCCGCGAGGTCCGAGCGCGCAATCAAGTGCCACCGAGACAGAGCGCTCCGGTCGTCATCAAGGCTGCCGGACCGTCGGCCGAGCACGCGTCGGCCTGCCGCGAACTGATCGCGCGTTCGGCCAACGCGGACTCCATCGAGATCGATGCGCGCGCGACGAAGTCCGACGACAGCGCGATGTTCGTCATGGCCGACATCGAGGTCTACGTCGTCGGCGTCGTCGATCCGGACGCCGAACGCAAGAAGCTCGAGAAGGAGCGGTCGAAGATCGCCCAGCGCATCGAGCAACTCGAGAAGAAGCTGTCCAACGACGGCTTCGTGCAGAAGGCACCGCCGGCCGTCGTCGACAAGGAACGCGCGACGCTCGAGGAGCTGCGCCAGCAACTCGCGGCGCTGCGCTGACTTGCCCGAGCTACCCGAAGTCGAGACCGTTCGCCGGGGCGCCGAGCGCTGTCTGACCGGGCAGCGCCTCGACGAGGCCGAGTTGCGCCGTCCGGACCTGCGCTGGCCGATCCCGACCGACGCCGTGCTCGGGCTCCGCGGGCGACGGCTGACGGCGGTGGATCGCCGCGCGAAGTACTTGCTGCTGCGGTTCGACGGTCGCGATCGCCCGGTCGCGATCGTCCACCTCGGTATGAGCGGCCGCCTGTTCGTCGACGAACTGGCCCCCCGCGCCCGACCGCCGGAATGGCGCAAGCACGAGCACTGGCGGATGCAGTTCGGCCGGAGGCTGCTGCGGTTCGTGGACCCGCGCCGGTTCGGCGCACTGGACGTCGCGCCGGAATTCGACCTCGAGACCCATCCCCTGCTCGTCCATCTCGGCCCGGAACCGCTCGGCGGGACCTTCGACGGCGACGCGCTGTTTCGCACGACGCGGAAGCGCAAGACATCGATCAAGACGCTGATCATGGATGCAAGACACGTCGTCGGCGTGGGCAACATCTACGCGTCGGAGGCGTGCTTCCTCGCGGGCGTGCGACCGCGGCGCCGGGCTTCGACGCTGACACGCGACGACTGCACGCGACTGGCCGACGCGATCCGTAGCGTGCTGACCGCCGCGATCGAGGCCGGCGGGACGACGCTTCGCGACTACGTCGGCGTCGACGAGGAGACGGGCTACTTCCAGCGCGAGCTGGCGGTCTACGATCGCGCGGGCGCGCCCTGCGTTCGTTGCGACACGCCGATCAAGCACGTCGTCAGTGGGCAGCGTTCGACGTACTACTGCCCGACCTGCCAGCGCTGAACGCTCAGCCGTCGCGTCGCATCGCGAGGAAGTCCTCAGCGACGAACGTCCCCATGATCTCGTAGCCCGCGTCGTTGCAGTGACCGTCGGGCGCGATCAAGTCTGCCCAGTCGGTCTTGCGCACGACGCCTCGAAACTTGGCGGCGACGTCGACGAGACGCACACCGCTCCGCGCGGCGAGCTCGGACTGCAGACCGTAGAGCTTCTGGTTGTTGGGGTAGGTCAACAACACCGGCTCCACGCTGCGCTGGCGACAGAGCGAGATCGCATACTCGAGGTGTTGGACGAGAGTCTTCGCGATGCCGGCCTCGGAGCGACCGAACGCCCGATCGGCGATCACTCGAAGGCGCCGCCGAACGTCCGCGGGACAATCGGCGGCGTCGAGCGCACGATCGAACGCATCGCCGTGCTCGCGCATGGAGCCGATCCTCTGCTCGAGCCAGTCGGCATCGTTGAACCGCGAGTAGGCGTCGATCAAGGCGCTCATGGCCTCGTCGAATCGACGTTGCCGCGCGAGGAACTTGGACTTCCAGTAGAAGTGGTCGAGGCTCGGTCCCGCCTGGATCGCGCGGTCGATCGCCTCGACCGCGCCGTCGAACTCCCCTTGGTCGAAGCGTCCGATCGCGACCAGACGCCACAGGTACGCGCTCGCGGGGAACTGTTCGGCACGGTGTTCGGCGACGTCGAGACTCTCGCGCAGTCGATCACAGGCGAGCAATGCACTCGCCAGGCTGATCCCGGAGAACACGGTCGCTTGCCGCTCGTCGATCGCTCGCAACGTCCCGAGCAGCTCGATCGCGCGTTCGCGGAAGCCGTTCCGATACGAGGTTCGCACGAGCCCCGCGACCGCCGTGGCGTCCTCCGGATAGGCCTCGACGGCGCGTTCGAAGCACTCGAGCGCGTCGTGCTCGCGACCCTGTTCGATCGCCTCCCAGCCGTCGGTCTTGCGCTTCCACTGATCCGCGTCCTGCTCCCACGGGTCGTCGGGACGTGTGTACGGCGCTGGCACCTTGACCGTTCGTGGCTGCCACGCGGGATCGACCTCGGTGGGATCCTCGACCTGGCCGGCTCCGGTCCACTTCCCTGCCAGCCACTTCGCGAGCCGCCAAGTCCGCACGCACCAACGAAACGACTCCTCGCGCTCGAAGCCGTCCGGCGGAAGCAGATCCGGCGTCGACCAGTAGTCGTTCTGTCCGACGAGGATGTAGACGAACTGCGGGTGGTACCGATCGATCTGCTTGCCCAGCAGCTCGACCACCTCGCGCGAGTTGCGACCGGATCGACCGAGGTTCACGACCTGCCAGCCGTCCTCGGGCCGGCGTTCGGCGAGCACTCTCCCGAACACGGCCGGATACGATTTCGTCATCGCGTCCGAGCTGCCGACGCCGTGCGTCCACGAGTCACCGACGCACACGATCGTGCGCTGTCCATCCGAGACTTCCGGATCGCGAGTCGTGAACCACACGACCGCGGCCCCGGCCTGCAGCACGACCTCGAGCAGGAGGAGACTCGCGACGACGGTGTACAGAACGAGAGTGAATCTTCGCTTCATCGTTGGCCGGCTGGTTCCCCGGCGTCGCGAGGCCGGATCGTCGCGACGAGCCAGCCGATCGCGACCACCGCGACGCATCCGATGAGGTTGTACCAGAGGAACTGAACGCGAACACTCCAGTGCACGGCGAGCACGGTGGCCATGCCACCGAGCATCCCGACGCACGCCGCGGTCTCACCGGCTCGACGACAGAGGAGCGCGAGAACGAAGCTGCCCAACAGCGTACCGTAGAAGAACGACCCGATCTTGTTGACCTGCTCGATGATCGCGCCGTCGCCGGCCAACCACAGCGCGGACGCGGTGGCGAATCCCCCCCACAGCAACGTCGAGATCCGGCCCGCGACCAGGGCCTCCGAGTCGCGAGCGGACGGCCGGATCCAACGGACGTAGAGGTCCACCACGCTCGCCGCGGACAACGAGTTGAGGACCGAATCGGCACTCGACATCGCCGCGGCGAAGATCGCGGCGAAGATCAGTCCGACGATCACGACCGGCAGTTCGTTGAGCACGAAGTGCGGGAAGATGAAGTTGACGTCGTCGTCGCCGACCAGCTCGTCCGCGGCAGCTCGCACCGTGTCGACCGCGAGCACGCTCGCACGGTAGGCATCGAACGCGCCCGAATCGTCCGGCGCGGCCACGAACTCGAGGAGCCTCTGCCGGCGCTCTGACTCCGCGACCTCGAACTGCGCCTCGAGCGCCTGCGCCGCCGCGGGCTCGACGCCGTCGAACGCGGCGGTGTCGTAGCGCAGCGCCCCGCCGTCGACCGTGTGGAACAGCCACAGCAACACACCGATGAACAGCACGAGGATCTGCATCGGGAGCTTCGCGAAGCCGGAGAGCAGCAGCGCCTTCCGACTCTGGTTCGCGTCGGAGCTCGTCAACAGCCGCTGCGCCTGGCTCTGATCGCACCCGAAGTAGGCGAGCATCAGGAACGTGCCTCCGAACAATCCGCTGAGCACGTTGTACTCGTCCGTCCAGAACGACTCGCCCGCCGACGGAAGGAGATCCAGGCTCGCGGGAGACGTCCGGATCGCGTTGAGCTTGTCGGCCGCCCCGGCCGCCAAGAGCATCTCCTGGAGCGACAGGTCTTCGAACAGCCGCATCAGGAGCGCAACCAGCACGATCACGAGTCCGGCGACGATGACGAGCATCTGCTTGACGTCCGTCCACACGACCGCCGAAACGCCGCCGAACAGCACGTATCCGGTCGTCACGGCCCCGAGGATCACGATCGTCTCGTCGCGCGAGAGCCCGGTCGTCGCCGACAGCACGACCGCCGGGGCATAGATCACGATCCCGAGCGCCGCGCAGCGAGACACGAGGAACACGACGCTGGCGATCGTCCGCGCGAACGGACCGAATCGGTGTTCGAGATACTCGTAGGCCGTCAGGATCGGTCGTTCGCGGAGGAGGGGCACGATGAAGATGCAGAGCAGCACCATCGCCACCGGCAGTCCGATGTAGGTCTGCAGGAACGCCATGCCGCCCTCGTGGCCTTTCCCGGTCGTGCCGATCACAGTGATGGCCGAAGCCTGCGTCGCCATGATCGACAGCCCGGCAGCCCACCACGGGATCCGTCGGCCGCCCGCGTAGTAGTCCTCCAGACTCTTCGTGTCGCGCGTCCGCTTGAGTCCATCGATGACGACCCAGACCAGGAACGCGACGAACACCGCCCAGTCGATCCAGCTCATGGACGGTCCAGCGGGTGGTTGTACGTCGCGGTGAACCAGTAGAGCACGCCGACGAACAGCGCGGCGACGAGGATCACGAGGGCGTAGACCCGTGGCGACAGCCCGTCCGCGTCAGCCCGCATCGAGCTCCTCCTTGTTGATCGTGCGCATCACCAGCCACACCGCGACGAAGAACGCGAGCGTCATGACGATGTCGAGCACGTAGCCGACGTTCTCGTAGCCGCGTCGCTTGCCACGAACCTCGCTGTCGAACCGGTGCAACCAGTCGAGCGCCGCGTGCGCCTCGATCGGTGCGTAGGCGTGTTGGGCATCGAACACCGGCTGGAGCAACTCGGAGTAGGTGGCTTCGTCGGGCAGGAACAAGCCGTGCTCCTCACGCAACGCGATCGCCAACTCCGGCTCCAGCAGCGCGTCGAACGTCCGCTGGGCAGCGTCCGGGCGAACCGACGACGCGACGACTCCGACTCCGAACGGCGCCAACTCGACCCCCTCGCGGAGGAACCCGAGACCGAGCTTCGCGCGCCCGTACCGCTCCACGAACTCGACGGCGACGTCGGCCGGTAACCACGCCAGCGAACCGGTGCCCATCTCGACCGCGGCGGCAGCCGCGCCGATCGTCGGCGTGTAGCGAACGATGCGTCCGTCGAGTGCATGGAGCCAACCGAACGCCTCCTCTTCGTCGACCTCGGACCGCCCGAGTTGGCGCAACCAGCCGGCCCACAGACTGGGCGCGGCGCGAGGACTCGGCACGACGAGTTCGTCGGTCCAGCGATTCGTGATCAACTCCTCGAGCGCCAACGGCTGGTCCACCTGGCTCGTGATCCAGACCATGACCCAACCGCTCGCCCACGGCGTGACGAACCGATGGTCCGGATCGTCGTACCACGAACCGGCTTCGAACTCGACTGGCGCGAAACGTCGCGACGCCGCGGCCAACTCGCAGAGCTGTGCGTCGACGCCGGCGACGACATCGACCTCCATGCCGTCGACGAACCGCTGGACCAGCTCCGCCTCGTCGATGCGCTGCACGTCGAACGCCAGGTCCGGCAACCGTTCGCGGAGATGGGCCTCGACCGCTGCGACCGCGTCGACTCGCATCGTGGAGACGACGCGGACCGGGCCCTGCGCGGACAACGTCGTCACGAGCGAACACGCGAGCACGAGGCTTCTCATCGCCCGACCTCCCGGACGCACGCGAGCACCAAGAGCAGCGACAGCGCGACGCTGCCGGCGGCGAACCAGAAGATCGCGTCGAACCCGGACGTGTGCCTGTGGACCACGCCGCCAACGTAGACGATCACGCCCATCCCCGCGCTGACCGCGACCGAACGCCAGACCATCAGCGCGCCGCGCCGATTCGACGGAGCCAGGCCCGTGATCAGCGCGAGCATGGCCCCGGATCGGGCCGCGGTGCATGCCGCGATCGGCGCGCCGACGAGCGTCAAGGCCAGCAACGAATCGACCGACGGTAGGCAGGCCAGTCCCGTGGCGACCACGACGCTCGTGAGCACGATGAATCGACGCTTGCCGATCGCGTCCGCGAACCGCGTCAGTCCGATGGTCCCGACCGCGGAAACGAGACCGAGGGTCAGCCACAGGCCCTCCTGCTCTTCCTTCGGGACGATGTTCGCCGAGTCGAGCCAGATGCCGAGGAACTGGACGGTCGTCGCGAACGCACCCGAGTAGAGCACCACCGACAGGAGCGCTGGCCCCACGCTCGGAAGCCGCAACACGCCGATGTCGAGCGATTCACCGCCGCGGCCGATGTCCGACGGCAGGGTGTAGAACGCACCCGCGAGCGCGAGCACGGTCGCCACGACCTGAACGCCGAAGATCGCCTGCCACGATCCCGCTTCGGCACACGCCGTGGCGATCGGCATGCCGATCGGGGCCGCGAGGAAGATGCTGAGGTTGAAGATCCCCATCGCTCGGGCACGACGATCGTACGGAACCAAGTCGGCGACCGCCGCGGACGCGACCGTGAACACACCGCCGCCCGCGAACCCCGCGATGGCGCGCACGAGCAGGAGCGTCGAGGCATCCCGCACCGCGAGGTGCCAGGCGCTCGCCACCCCGAACACGACGCCGCCGAGCAGGATCGGCGTTCGCCGCCCGATCCGGTCGACGACCGGCAGGAGCACGAGCGAGCCCACGGCACCCGCGATCCAGCCGGTGGCGACGAGGCTCCCGAACTCGCCATCCTCGAGCTCGAGCTCGGCATCGAGGAACGGACCGAGCGCCGCGAGGACCTGGACGTTGAGCGCGATCGCGAAGCCGACGAGCGTCAGCGCAGCGACGGCCAGGGCCTCGGCGGAACGTGTGAGCTGTGGAGTCGTCGTCAACGGGCCGGCATTCGACCGGGATCGCGGTCTTGCAGCAACGAATCGCACCGAGTTCCCGGTGAGAACGCGGCGAGACGCATCCGGATCGTCGCGTTATGCTGCCGCGCCCACCGTTCCTCCGCAGCGCTCCCGGAGCCCCCCTTGAAGATTGCTATCCTCGGCGCCGGCATTTCCGGCACGACCATCGCTCGACTCCTCGCGGCCGACGGCCATTCGGTCACGGTCCTCGAGAAGAGCGATCGGGCCGGAGGACTGTGCAAGAGCCGCAAGTTCGGCGAATTCACGTTCGACGAGGCCGGCGGACACATCATGTTCAGCAAGAACCAGGAGGTTCTGCGCTGGATGAAGGACCGGTCCGGCGGCGACGGGGCATTGGTCGAGACCGTACGCGAGACCAAGATCCGCTGGCATGATCGCTGGGTCCCGTATCCGTTCGAGAACGGCGTCGGGCACCTCACCCAGGAGGCGATCGTCGAATGCATGGAGGGCTACATCGAGGCGTACGTGCAGCGACGGCTCGGTGTCGAATGTCCGTCCAACTTCCGCGACTGGATCGACTGGCGCATGGGTGAGGGCTTCGCGAAGCACTTCATGGTGCCCTACAACGAGAAGATCTGGGAGTGTGACCTGTCCACGATGTCGTCGGGCTGGGTGGCCGGCCGCGTGCCCGAGGCACCCATCAAGGACATCCTGTCGTCGGCGATCGGGATCGCGACGGAGGGATACACCCACCAGTCCGTGTTCTGGTTCCCCGAGCACGGTGGCTTCGAGGCGATGGTCCGCGGCACGGTCCACGGCGGCGGTTTCGAACTGAAGGTCGAAACGGCGGTCGAGAACGTGCGGCGCGACGGCGACCGCTACTTCGTTAACGGTGACGAGGTCGACCTCGTGATCAACACGGTACCGCTGCCCCTGATCG
>JAGQQZ010000733.1 GCA_020425915.1 Planctomycetota bacterium
CGGATATTTCCGACCGGGATTCGACCTCACAGCCGCGTCTCCCCACCGCGGGGAACCGCCGCCCTCACCGAGCGGTCAGAGCGCGCAGAGGCCCCGTCGGTCCTGATCCGTCCGCGCGACCTCGAGACAGGCCTCGGCACGCGCCAGGAACTCACGCCTTGTGTCGATTCCGGCCATCGGAACGGTCGCGATTCCCGCGACCGGCTCGATGCGGTAGCCCGCGGTGAATCGGCGGTCACGCAACTCGTCCAGCATGCGGCGCGTCATCGTCCGGGCGCCGTCACTGCCCGTGCCCGGAAGCAAGAACAGGAACACGGTCTCGGTGAATCGCGCGAGGATGTCGATGTCCCGGCACTCGTTCAGGAACACGGATGCGATTTCCGCAAGCACCATGCGTCGATCCTCGCCGCGCTCCGGAAGTTCGCCGCCACAATCGAGCAGGATCAACGAGAGCGGCTGGTGGAACCGCATCGCACGCTTGAACTCCTCGTCGAGCTTGAACGAGGCGAACGGCCCATCGAACAGCCCGGTTTCCGGGTCTGTGAGCTGGTCCATCAACGGGTGACTCGCATGCTTCTCGCTCATGCGCTGCAGCATCGAGTCCGGATCGGCATCGCGCTCGAGCCGCTTCAACAGCGCATCGAGCGGAACACGCTTCGACTCCGCGTCCAGCGACGCCGCGAGAGCATCGGGCTCGCAGAGGTTGCCGGCCGCATCGATCTGGACGCAGCCGTCGGCGAGGCAGAACCTCGCGATCTCCTCGGACACGCGATCCGCATCCTCGACGATCACGAACACTCGAATTCGAGCGTGCTGTCGCTTCAGCTCGCGGCAGGCTGCGAACGCGTTCCCGTGCGGAAGGTCGCGACCATCGCAGGCGAGAAACACCACATCGCCGACCGATCCGTCGATCGGAAACCCAGGTTGGACGTCGGCACCGACGGACGCGCCGAGCTGCGCGAGGAGCGAGTCGGAGCAACCGACTGCGAAGTAGCGATTTTGCGTCATGATTCCTGCTCGAGCTGAGCGGCGATATCGTCGGAGATCGTGTAGTTGGCGTAGACCGACTGCACGTCGTCATGGTCGTCGAGACTCTCGACGAGCTTGAGCACTTTGCGCGCGTCGTCGACGTTCTCGAGGACGACCTGGTTCGAGGGCAGATAGCGAACCTCACCACCTTGGACTGCGATGGGCCCGGCATCCAAGGCAGCGCGAACCGTCTCGAGGTCGCCCGCCTGGCAGCGGATCTCGAATGCGCCGTCGCCGAGATTCACCAGGTCCTCCGCACCGGCGAGCAACGCCGCCTCGAGGATCGCATCCTCGTCGGCCCCGGACTCGGGATCCACGGCGATCACACCCTTGCGCTCGAACATCCAGGCCACCGCACCGGTCGCGCCGAGATTCCCTCCGCCGCGCTCGAACTCCTTACGGAGTTCGGGCGCCGTACGATTCCGGTTGTCGGTCAGCGCCTCCAGCATGATCGCGACGCCGCAGGGGCCATAGCCTTCGTAGAGGATCTCCTCGTAGTCACCGACGTCCATACCGCCGGCGCCCTTCTTGATGGCGCGCTCGATGTTGTCCTTGGGCATCGAGGCCATCCGAGCCTTGTCGATCGCGAGCCGGAGACGCGCGTTGGCGTCCGGATCGGGACCACCGAGCTTCGCCGCAACCGTGACCATGCGGGCCAGCTTCGAAAACACCTTCGCGCGAGCGGCGTCGACGCGCCCCTTCCGGTGCTTGATGTTGGCTGAGTGGGAATGGCCTGCCATGCACCGAGTCTATCGACCAACGACAACGCCCGCGACCTGAGATCGCGGGCGTGGTTCGAGGACACGGCGGGATCGAACCCGCCATGCCAGCGCGATCAGCGCTTCGAGAACTGGGTCGCGCGACGAGCCTTCCGCAGACCGTACTTCTTGCGCTCGATCATCCGCGGATCCCGCGTCAGGAGATGGTGCTCACGCAGGGCCGGCTCGTGAACGACGTTGTCCAGCTTGAGCGCACGGGCGAGACCGAGCGAAACCGCACCGGACTGCCCGGTGATGCCGCCACCGTTGACCCG
>JAGQQZ010000734.1 GCA_020425915.1 Planctomycetota bacterium
ACGTCACCGGATCGAACTGCGACGGCAGCGGCGGTTCCGGCACGTTGTCGAAGAACGCTGCGACCGTGTCCGGCGCGAACGGCCCACCGAGCATCAGTAGGTACTGCACGAGCGGATCGGCCTCGAGTGTCGTCTCCCAGATCCGTCGCCCGTCGGCGGTGAACTCCGAGGTCGGAAACAGTTCCGTCGCGACGATCTGCACGGCGTGTCCGTCGCCGGGCACGTATGGCGGCGGTGTCGTCGCGTCCGCCGCGATCGTGAGGATCAAGAACGCACCGTGTCGGATATCGCGGCCCGCGATGCGGAAGCGGCGCGGGGCCTCGTGGCGGAACGCCGTCAGTCCGAACTGCGGCGCCTTGTCGATCAACGCGTGCTGGTAGATCCGGATCGTCCGGATGCTCTTCGGATTCGGTCCGTTGCCGGCCCAATCGAACTCGTTCGGTCCGGTTCCCGGCACCCAGTTCTTGGTGAGCCGCGGAACTTCGCGCCATTGCGTGGAGGGTCGCATCGGCTCGAGTGTGAGGTCGGACGGATTCGGTCCGGTCAGCGTCGGGGCGGCGCCGCTCGGGTCCGCATATCGCCGCTCTGCGCCGACCTCCGTCGCCTGGACGACGATGCGGTCGTCGTCGTCGTCGCACAGCGCGAGCATCGCGTTGCGGTCGATCCAGCGGTTGGTGCCGACCTGGCGCCAGCGGCCGTTCCGTTCGCCGACGTCGAAGTAGAGACCGAGTTCGAGTCCGTTCGTGCGGACGAGTGCGGCAACCCCGGCGTTCGCTCGCGCGGCCTGATCCTCGAACAGGTCGAGCGCAGCCGCGGTCGACGGCGCGGCGACGTTGCTCACGTCGATCGTGAACGCCTTGCCGACCAATGGCGCGGTACCCCAGTCGTACTCCCGCATGAACCGCATCACGTCGACCGTCTTCAGCGGATCGCCGAACACCCCATCGAACAGGAACACGAACGAGTTCAAGCTCGTCGCATTGCCAGGGTGGAGCAGACCGAACTCTCCGGTCACCTGTTGCGACAGCGTAGTCGCTCCGATCTCGTTGCGTGCTTCGCGCTGGAACAGCCCGCGCGTCGCGGCGGTCTCGATCGGCTGACCGAGTACTTCGGTGATCCGGTTGTTGCTGCCCTCAGGCAGCCAGTGGCACTGCACGCAGGCCCGGTTCCCGAGCAGGCCGCCAGCCAACGGGAACGTGTGGAACAACTTCATGCCCCGTATCGCTCCGGTGCCGTCTTCGACGTCGGAGAGCGCACCGAGTTCGCCGGTGTAGCGACGATCGGGGCTCTCCTCCGGATTGGGCGGGTACATGATCGTGTTGATGAACGACACGTAGGCGTTCATCTGCTGCGGGGTGATCCCCTGCGGGTCACCGGGCGAGCCGATGTCCGGCTTGCCCTGGAGGTTCACGAACGCCTCGTTGAAGTCGTTGAACCGCGGCTTGTCGCCGCGCCAGTGGTACGGCGCGTTCGAGAACAGGTACTGCGTCTCTGGCAAGTCGACAGGGTGGTCGACGAGCCCTTGGAGGGACTGGGTGATCATGATCCCCTTGTCGCTCGAGAATTCGGGCGGCCCGACGATGCCGTCGATCAGGTGCGGCGGAATCGGTCCGGCGGGTCCGCCGCCGATCGTGCCGAGGTTCCAACCGAGTCCGTCGGTCGTCCCGTCGACGTGGCACGTGCTGCAGGAGACGAAGCCCGATCCGGAGTGTTCGCCGCTGTAGAGGAACTCGCGGCCACGGTGGACGACCGATTCGGTCGGGTCGTGTTGCAGGGAGACGGTCATGACGACCGATTCCGAAGCCGCGTCGATGACCGAGATCGACTTGTTGAGCGCGTTGTAGCAGAGCAGACGCGGTGCGGTGAGCGAGCTCGGTCCGGCCGGGACGACGAGCAACGCACGCGGACCGGTGCGGCTGTGTTCCGGCGAGGTGTTCGGCACGTCGATGTAGGTCGACGGCCAATCGGCGGGGGCATCGGACGTCGGGTGCAGGACTTCGATGCGATCCGAGCCGAAGCCGGTGACGAACACCTTGGTCACGGTCTGTCCGAGCGTGAGCAGTGCGACGTCGGTCGGTGTGTCGATCGCGACGTCCGGCGGTTCGACCGCACCGAACTCGTCTCGGTTGAGGTCCCGCGTGCGCGCGATCCAGCTCGGCTCCCCGAGATCGTCGATCACGTACAGTTCGCTGCGGACGAATCCGGTCGGCAACGCGGCGAGCGCCTGGACTCCGGCGACGTCGTTCCGCGCGAACCCGCCGACCACGAACACACGTCCGTCCGGTCCTGGCGTGATGTTCCAGTTGGTCGACCCGAGGCCGTCGACGTTGGTCTCCTGCAGCGTGGCGAGGTCGACCGTCAGTAGGTCGAAATCGTACGCGGGGGAGTTGCCGCCGCGTTGGCCCATGACGACGAGCTTGCCGTCGATCTCGAGGATCCGTCGCGGGTGCTTCAGCGCGAACGGCGCCTGCGGGTCGAACAGCGAACTACCGAGTGTGATCCGTCCGGAGGCCGGCCCCTTGAGCAGCTCGAGGGTTCCGATCTCGTGCCAAGCCATCGAGCTCGTGCTCTGCAGCGTGACCATGACCGTGCGGTCGTCCGACGCGACGATGACGTCGGTCGGTTCGTCGCCGGTCGGCATCGTTCGGTCGAGCACGGCGCGCGTCCCGTTGCTCCCGGGCGGTCGCACGAGCTCGATGCGTGAGATCGAGTCGCCGAGGAAGTTCGCGGTGTAGAACGACCGCGAGCCCTGGTGCCATGTGATGCTGACCGGCCGTAGCCCGACCGGCACGCGTTGTTCGAACGTCAGCGTCGCCGCGTCGTAGAACTCGACGGAGTTGTCGCTGGTGTTGCAGACCGCGAGCCAAGTCCTGCCATCGACCTGCGTGACGGCCATCGGCTTGACGGGGTGGACCTCGAAGTTCACCGACGCGCCTTGGGCGGGAACGAGCACCGGCAGGCTCGTCCAGAGGAGCGCTGCGAGGACGGGGTGGGAATGGAGTCGCATGCGTCGCATCCACGGGCAGGGGGACGCCGAGGAGTGTCTCGGCGGCCTGCGATCGACGGAGAAAAGGCGACTATCGCAGCTCGAGCGTCAGCGCTTCGGTCAGCGCGAGACCCCATGGGTTGGGTGCCCAACGATCCTCGTGCACCCACTGCAGTTCGATCGTCGCGCCGACGAGGCCGGGGGAGTCCGGCCATGTGAGGGGGACGTCGGCGGAACTCGTCGATGTCGCCCATCCCGCGGACGGGATGGCGACGACCGACAGGAACGGCCGCACGTGGATCGTGGCGCCGACCATACCGATCGGGTCGAGCGGGACCGTTGCGCTGGTTCCGACCCAGAGAGCGGCGATCTCCGAGAAGGCCTGCGCGCCGCGCAGCGAGACGATCATGGTCTGGCCGAGCAGCTCCTCGGTCGGCACGCGGACACCGATCCCGACCGGGACTCGCATCTCGTACGGATCGCCGTGGCGCGTGACGCGCGTCGGGACGTCGAGACCACGGGTCGCGAGTTCGACGATCGCAGACGTCGTGGACCCGGGATCGAGTTGTGCGACGACGACGTCGTCACGGCCGTTCCCGTCGACATCGCCGGCCGCGATCGCGTTCCCGATCCCGCCGGAGAACGTCTGCCAGTAGTCCGAGAGCGTCATCAGCACCGAACCGTCCACGCCGGAGAACACCTGCACCGTGGCCGGCGAAGCGAGTTGCTCGTACGTCGCGGTGACGAGGACGTCCGCGTGCCCGTCGGCGTTCAGGTCGCCGGCCGCCGCGACGGCGCTGCCGGGACGCGCGTGCGGTTAGGACCCGGACCACGGGAACAACAGCGTTCCATCCGTTCCGGAATAGACGAACGCTTGACCCGCGTGCGTCGGGGGGCCATCGCTCCAACCGAACACGACATCGTCGATGCCGTCACCGTCGACATCACCGGCGACCGACGGTGGAGTCACGGGAGCGCTCGCCGCGGGTCGCGGCCAGGCGAACTCGCGCAGCACCGAGTAGTCGGCGCCCGACAGGGCGAGGACGGATTGCATCGCGTAGCGGTCGGCGACGAGCAGGTCGTCGATCGCGTCGCCGTCGAAGCGGCCGACTCCGACGCACCCGTCGCGGATCGGCACGCTCGGTTCCGAGAGGATGGCGAGGGTCGAGCCGTCCACGCCGGACAGGAGGTAGAGATGCGCGAGGAACGATCCGCCGCTGTCGATGCTCAACGCGACGTCGTCGCGCGCATCGCCGTCGAAGTCGCCGGTCCACACACGATCGATGCGTGGCGAAGCCGACTCACCGGCTGGCCACGGCATCATCCAGAGATTCGACCCGTCGAGACCGGAGTAGGTTTCGACGAGCGTCGGATCCGGATTGCCGACGGCTCCGTACTTGGAACCGACCACGATGTCCGCGTTGCCGTCGCCATCCAGCAGACCGGTCGCGACCGAACGTCCGAAGTCGTCGTAGGGGCCTTGTCCCGTGAGCGAGAACAGCACGGAACGATCGAGCCCTGAGTAGGCGACCACCGATCCGGGATCGACCGCGAGCTGTTCGGAGACGAATCCGACGATCAGGTCGGGACGCCCATCGCCGTCGAGGTCACCGGTTG
>JAGQQZ010000735.1 GCA_020425915.1 Planctomycetota bacterium
TCGCCGCGTCGCGGTCCATAGGCCGCTGGCCCCTCGGGGCGGCCGATGGGCGGCGACGCGGCGACGGCGGGCGCCTCCAGTCGTTGCGAGCCGCTCCGAAGCGCCCTCCTCGAAGCCACGCCCGTACACGTCGGCCCCCTGCGCCCGCCACTCACGCCCCCCAAACGTTCAGCCCAACACTGCGAGGCGCGAAGTGTCTCGCAGAGAACAGAAGAGGGCCGGCAACGCCGGCCCTCCGGGGATCGGAGAGGGGGGGATTCGAACCCCCGGTGACGTTGCCGCCACACTGGTTTTCGAAACCAGCCCGTTCAGCCGCTCCGGCACCTCTCCGCGCGACTCGGGGGGCAGGCATCATGCACTCGGGCCGTCCGATTTCAACGCAGCCGTCGGAAGAACTCCCGCAAAACGCGGGCACTCTCGTCCCCCATCACACCGGACACGATTTCGCACCGATGGTTGAGGCGCGCGTCCGTCGGCAGCTCCGCGAGCGAGCCACAGGCCCCGAACTTGGGATCGTGCGCGCCGAACACCACGCGGGCCACGCGCGCGTGCAGCAGCGCACCAGTGCACATGAAGCACGGCTCGAGCGAGCAGTACAGCTCGGCCCCGGGCAGGCGCGCGTCCCCAGTCGTCTGGAACGCCTGTTCCAGCGCTTCCATCTCCGCGTGCGCCAGCGGGTTGCGCAACTCGACCGATCGGTTGCGCCCACTGCCGATCACGATCCCGTCGAGGACGACGACCGCACCGACCGGGACCTCACCGTGCGTCGCAGCCTCGCTCGCGAGTTCGAGGCAGCGCCGCATGTGCTTCCGGACATCTTCACTTGCTGGCACGACACTGAGTTTCGTATCATCGCGGGATTCCGGACGAAACACACTGCTTTGACCAAACGCGATGTTCTGACGGCCGCGACCTTCTCGGCCGGTGAGCTCGAGAATCTGATCGAACTCACCGAGCGGATGAAGGAGATGCGCAGCGGCCAGGTACTGGCGGGGCGAACCGTGGCCCTGCTGTTCTTCGATCGCAGCCTGCGGACCCGCGTCTCGTTCGAGTGCGCGACCGTCCAGCTCGGCGGACACTGCTTGAACCTCTTCGCCGAGAACGAGCTGTACGGCCTCGAGCCCGAGGACCGCGTCGTCATGGACGGCTCGGCGGAGGAGCACGTCAAGGACGCGGCGCGGACGCTGTCGCGCTACGTCGACGCGCTCGGCGTGCGGGCACTCGATCGTTCACGCTCTTGGGAAGTCGATCGCCAGGAGCGACTGCTCCACGCCTACGCGAAGTATGCGACGGTTCCGGTGATCAACCTCGAGTCGACGCTCGAGCACCCCTGCCAGGCGATCGCCGACATCGTGACGATCAAGCAGAACCTCATCGACCTGAAGGGGCGGAAGCTGACGCTCGCGTGGACCGACCACCCGGACCCGAAGGGTCTCGGGCCGTGCCACTCGCTGCTGCATGTCGCCACCATGCTCGGGATGGACGTCACGCTGGCCCACCCGCTCGGGTTCGAACTCGACGAGGAGACCGTCGGGCAGGCCCGCACCAACGCAGCCGACAGCGGCGGTGGGCTGAGGATCGTCAACGACCTCGAATCCGGACTCGACGGCGCCGAGGTGCTGTACGCTCGGGCGTGGGGTTCGACCAAGTACTGGAGCGACCCCGAACGCGAAGCGATGGTCAAGCGATCGCTGCACTCCTGGCGGATCGACGAAGCCGCGATGGCACGCACGGCGAACGCGTTGTTCATGCACCCGTTGCCGGTGCGCCGCAACGTCGTCGCCACCGACTCCGTCCTCGATGGACCGCGATCGGTGATCTACGATCAGGCCGAGAATCGACTGCACGTCCAGAAGGCGTTGCTGACGCACCTCCTCGGCTGAGGTGCAAGGCGGCGCCCGGCACCGCTGGCTCCCGTGACCGACTTCGTCCACCTCCGCACCCACAGTCACTACAGCTTGCTGTCCTCACCGGTGCGGGTGAAGGACCTCGTCGCCGCCGCCGCGGCCGACGGACAGCGCGCGCTCGGGCTGACCGACAACGGCAACCTGTTCGGCGCGATCGAGTTCTACAAGGCCTGTAAGTCGAAGGACATCAAGCCGATCCTCGGCATGGTGACATACTGCGCCGCGGTCTCGCACCGGGAACCGAGCGGCGCCGGTAATCCCAGCCAGCAGCTCACGCTGTTCGCGAAGGACAACGAGGGGTTCGCCAACCTCCGCACCCTGTCGAGCTGTGGATACCTCGACGGCTTCCACTACCGGCCGCGCATCGACAAGGACCTGCTGGCGAAGCACTCGAAGGGCCTGATCGTGCTCTCCGGCGACCTCATGGGCGACATCGCCCAACTCCTGCAGGCAGGCGACACGGCCGCCGCGTGCCGCGCCGTCGCGGAGATGCAAGAGATCGTGGGCCCGGAGAACTACTTCCTCGAGATCATGGAGACCGGTGTCGAGGCGCAGAAGCGTCTCAACCCGTTGCTCCTCGAACTCCACGAGCGACTCGGCGTGCCGCTCGTCGCGACCAACGACGTCCACTACCTCAGGCAGGAGGACTCGGTCGCGCAGGAAATCATGATGTGCATCAAGGGCGGCAAGTCGATCAACGACGAGAATCGCTTCCGCCCGCCGACGCGTGAGCTGTACTTCAAGTCGCGCGCCGAGATGTCCGCGTTGTTCCAGCACGCACCGCAGGCGTGCGCGACGACGCTCGAGATCGCGGACCGGTGCGACGTCGAGCTCGACTTCAAGACCTACCACCTCCCGGTGTTCGACAGCGGCCCGGATCGCACGCCCGAAGAGCTGTTCGAGGAGGTCTGCTTCGAGGGTGCTCGCCAACGCTACGGCGAGATCACGCCCAAGATCGAGGAACGCCTGCGCTACGAGATCGGCATCATCAATCAGCTGGGGTTCTGCAGCTACTTCCTGATCACTGCCGACTTCATCGACTACGCGCGCAACCACGACATCCCTGTGGGTCCCGGACGCGGCTCCGCGGCCGGTTCGATCGTGGCGTACGCGATGCGTATCACCGACCTCGACCCGCTCAAGTACAACCTCATCTTCGAGCGGTTCCTGAACGCCTCCCGCGTCAGCATGCCGGACATCGACGTCGACTTCTGCGGCCTCCGCCGGGACGAGGTCATCGACTACGTCCGCGAGAAGTACGGGCACGACTGTGTATCCCAGATCATCACGTTTGGCACGATGGCCAGTCGCGGTGTCTTGCGCGACGTCGGCCGCGTGCTCGAGATGCCGCTCGGGGAGATCGACGAAATCGCCAAGAAGGTCCCGCAGGGCCCCGGCGCCTCGCTCGTCGACGCGCTCGAGACGGACAAGGACCTGCAGGAGATCCGCGACCGATCGACCGAGCACAAGCGGCTGTTCGACCTCGGCGTCAAGCTCGAGGGCATGGCTCGCCACTCCTCGGTACACGCCGCCGGTGTCGTGGTCGCCGACCGCCCGCTGCGCGACTACGTCCCGCTGTGCAGGAACGGCGACGACATCGTCACGCAGTGGCAAATGACCGAACTGGAGGAGGTCGGCCTGCTGAAGGTCGATTTCCTCGGCCTCAAGACGCTGACGATCCTGACCGAGGCCTGTCGGCTCATCAAGCACGTGCACGGCGTCGACCTCGACCTTGGCAAGATCCCGCTCGACGACCCCGAAACCTACGAGCTGATGACGCGAGGGGACACGCTAGGCGTATTCCAGCTCGAATCATCGGGCATGCGGGAGCTGCTGGGCCGCCTGAAACCGGACACGTTCGAGGACGTGATCGCGGTCCTCGCTCTCTACCGGCCGGGCCCGCTCGGTTCGGGCATGGTCGACATGTTCTGCAAGCGGAAGCACGGCGAGGAGACGACCGAGTATCCGCACGAGAGCGTCGAGGACATCCTGGAGGAGACGTACGGCGTCATCGTCTACCAGGAACAGGTCATGCGCATCGCCAACGTGCTCGCCAACTTCTCGATGAACGAGGCGGACTCGTTGCGCAAGGCGATGGGCAAGAAGAAGCCCGAGGTGATGGCCAAGTTCAAGGAGAAGTTCATCGACGGCGCGGCCGAGAACGGCCACGCACGGAACTTCTCGAAGGAGCTGTTCGAGACGATCGAGTACTTCGCCGGCTACGGCTTCAACAAGTCCCACTCGGCCGCGTACGCGCTCATCACCTACCAGACCGCGTATCTCAAGGCTCACTACAGGATCGAGTTCATCGCCGCAAACATGACGGTCGAATCGGGCACGACCGACAAGCTGAAGGAGTTCGTCGACGCGGTGCGGCAGTCCGGGCTGCGCGTCCTGCCACCGGACATCAATCGCAGTGAGCCGTTCTTCACCGTGGAGGACGGCGCGATTCGATACGGGCTGTCCGCGATCAAGGGCGTCGGCGCCAAGCTCGCCGAACAGACGTCCGAGGCACGACGCGCAACCGGAGAGTACACGTCGGTCGAGAACTACTGCGAGAACCTCGACCAGATGGTGCTGAACAAGGGCGCACTCGAAGCGCTCACCTGTGCCGGCGCTTTCGACTCGATCGAACCGAGCCGCAAGCAGACGATGGAGGGTCTCGAGCGCGCGATCCGCGCGTCGGCCCAAGCACGGGAGGACAAGCGACGTGGACAGGGGGCGCTGTTCAGCTTCGACGCCCCACCGGAGCCGTCGAGGTCGAAACGCAGCGGCAAGGTCGAGGACTGGAGCGAACTCGACAGACTCAATCGAGAGAAGACCGCGCTCGGGTTCTACTTCTCCGGCCACCCGTTCGCGCGGCGAGGCGCGTTCCTGACGCACCTCCCCGGGTCCTCCTCCGAAGCCCTCGCCGAGCTCGAGCACGGCGACGATGTCCGACCCGCCGGCATGAACAGCGACATCCGCATCATGAA
>JAGQQZ010000736.1 GCA_020425915.1 Planctomycetota bacterium
CACCGTGACGCGCGGCGACTGGATGACGGGCCGCGTGAGCGAGCCGCTGTCGATGTCCTGGAAGGTGTGCACGCGGGGCGGCTCGCGCTCGCGCGTCTCGTCGGCCAGATCCGGCAGGTCGTCCGAGCTGTCGCTGGCGGGGCTGGTGAACGGGCGCGCGCCGAACTGGCTGTGGAAGCTCGAGCGCAGCAGCTCGACCGTCTCGCCATCATCAAAGCGGTTCTCGTGCGCGTTGCTCAGCTTGCTCTCATACGCGCGGGCCACGCGCTGGCTCTCCTCGGTGGTGATGAGCGTGGCGTGGCCGCCCATCAGATCCTCCTCGTCGAGCGCCTCGTCCTGATCGCCGAACAGATCCTCGGTGCCCGCGCCCAGGATCATGATGTCCTGGTGGCGCAGGCGCTCGAGCGTCGTCTCGTCGATGCGCGTCGTGGCGTCCTGGCGCTGGTCCCGCGGGCCGAGCACCGCGTCGAGGCTCAGGCCCCGGCGCCGCGCCATCTCCTCGGCCTGCTCGCGCGGCAGCTCGCGCAGCAGCTCCGTGAAGACCACCTGCTCCGTATGATCCTGCGCCACGCCGTCGGCCCGCAGCGCGATCTGCAGCAGGTCGTGCGTGCTTGGCTTGATCGTCATGCGCCGGGTCTGATCGTCCTGGTTGCCCAGCGCGATCATCGCCTCGGTCATCTCCTTGATGTTCTGGAAGCGATCCTGGGGCCGCTTGTTGAGCGCGCGCAGGATGATCGCCTCGAGGCCCGGATCAATGCCGCGGTTGATCTCGCTCGGCGGCCTGGGGCGCGACTCGACCTGCGCCATCATCAGCGCGAACTCCGTCGGCGCGTTAAACGGCACCTCGCCGGCGGCCAGCTTGTACAGCGTCACGCCCAGGCTGTAGATGTCCGCGCGGCCGTCGATCTGCTTTGAGCCGACGATCTGCTCGGGGCTCATGTAGTGCAGCGTGCCGACGGTCGTGCCCGTGGCCGTCAGCCCGTCGGTGCGCCCGACCTTGGCGACGCCAAAGTCCATGACCATCGGCCGGATCTCGCCATGCACGTCGCGCGTGATGAGGATGTTCGACGGCTTGATGTCACGGTGGATGATGCCTTTCTGATGCGCGTGTTGGATCGCGCCACACACCCGCCCGAACAGCTGCAGCCGAGCGACGACGTCCAGCTCGGCCGCGTCGCAATACTCGGTGATCGGCACGCCATCGACGAATTCCATGACGAAGAACGGCCGTCCGCCCGCCGTCGCTCCACCGTCGAAGACCTTCGCGATGTGCGGATGATCCATCAGCGCGAGCGCCTGCCGCTCGGCCTCGAACCGGATCATGACCTCGCGTGTGTCCATGCCGAGCTTGATGATCTTCAGCGCCACTCGCCGCCGGACCGGTTCTCGCTGCTCGGCGAGCCACACCGTACCCATCCCGCCCTCGCCGACCTGCCGTTGCAGCGTGTAGCGACCGATCACGTCGCCGGCGCTCTCGCCGGGCAGAGCATCGTTCGCGGGACGGACGCGACGTTCGTCGGCGTCGTGTGGTCGATCTTCGGAGCTCATGGCGACGCCGACGTTACCACGCGCCGGGTTCGAGTGCGGCACCGGCAAGTCGGTCGCAGATCACCTCACAGGCGGCGCCGATCGTCGAGAGCTCGCGGGATCACGGTGCATCCGAATCCGAACTCACACGGGCAATCGACAACACGATCGACATCGCGCCAGATCCAAGAAGGCTCGGCAACAGCCCGATGATGGCGAGGGCGAGGACGAAAGTGGTCTCCCCGAACAACGCTCCGAGCAAATCCACGTTCGCGGGCCACCAAGCGAACGTGCAAGACGCTGCGCCCACCACGATGCCCGTCGGACACAGGAGCCCTCGAGGAATGCGACAAGCGGCGGCCGCGCGGCGACGATGCGTTGGAATCAAGCCGAGCAAGGCACACATCACCGCGTTCGAGCCAATGAGCAACCAGAGCTCCGCTCCGTCCAGGCGAAAGGACAGGATGAGACCGATCCCGACGGTCAGCCCAGCTTCGGTGCACGCGTCATCGAAGCGCAGCTGTGTGATCATTCGACGATGGCGCAGCAGCACTACGCCAACGCCGCGTCCAACTCCTCGAGAGCCAACGGCCAGTTCTCCTGGTGTCCGTCCCGCGCCTTCTCGGACACGAAGCCCGAATGCGTCAGACGAACCCGCGTGGCTTCCCCGTCGGGGACCAACTCGATCCGCAGCACGGTCTCGGCCCCTTGCGTTCCCTCGTCGGTCCCGTCGCCGGTGATCCACGTCATCTCGACGAGCTCGTTCTCGACGAGATCGAGGAAGCGTCCGTAGTGGGGATGCCGGCCCCACTCGTCGCGGTTGTAGAAGAAGTACGGGCGCCCGACCTCCGGCACCATGGCGACGGTTCCGGGTTGTGCGAACCACGCGTCGAAGCGTCGCGTCCAGGCCGCGTAGACGTCGGCCGGCGCGGCGCGGACGGTGCCCTCGCAAGTCGCTCGCATTGGGCGGGAGGAGAGGTCGGGTCGAGGGATGGAACTCACGGGAACATCCAGGCTACGGCGGTCGCACGCGACTCGCGAGTTCCGCTCGACGTTCGTGAGCTGCCGGCGGCGCGAACGGCTCAGCGTATCGATCCCCCGACGCGAATCCGCCACCGCTGGCCCCACGCCGAGAATGCAACCGCTAGCATCCTGGGTGCGCCGCGATGCCGCGCATCCACGCTCTCTCGACCCACCGCGCCAACCATGCATCGATTGCCACGCACTGTCTCGTCCGCACTTACCCTCGTGCTCGCGGTCGCGACGTTCTCGTTCGGCGCCGCCGCGCAACACCAGATCTGCTTCTACGCGGACAACTCCGGCGCGGTCGGCCACGGGTTCGTACAGCTGCTGCCGACCGCCGGGCCGCAGGCCGGACAGATGGATCTCGTGTTCGGCAAGTACCCGGCCTCCTACGACCTGTTCGGTGGCCCGGGCGTCATCAAGTGGGACAAGGGCCGTCGCTGGGACAAGCGGATCTGCTTCGACGTGACGACGTCGCAGTACAACGGCGCCGCGCAGAAGATCAGCAGCAAGCAGGGCTCCCCGCCGCCCTACCATCTCGTCAGCAACCCGCCCGGCAACTGCGTCGACTGGATGACTGCGGTCGCGACGGCCGCGGGCCTCGGCCCGGGCGCGTTGCCGAACAAGTTCTGGTTCGGCATCGCCGACCCGGAGACGTTCCACGACAGCCTGTGTGCGTTCCCCAACGGCGGCGTCACGCCGTCGGGCGGCGTCGTCACGACGATCAATCCGAACCCGACGTTCGGAGCCGATGGCGTGACCCCGATCGCGGCCTCGACGCCGCGTTCGTTCGGCGGACGAGTGCTCGCGATCACCGCCACGACGAGCCCTTCGAGCGCGGGAAGCGCGACGGGTCTACCCGTCTCGACGACCCCACTCGGCGGCTTCACGACGGACACGACCGCGGGCGTCGCCGTTCAGGCCACCAACACGGCCGCCGCCCAGGCGCTGATCAGCGTGAACTGGGGTGACGGCAGCGACGTCGAGGCGAACGCCACGACGTTCGCACACCTCTACACGACCGAGGCGACGTTCCAGGGCGCGGTCGCGGTGATCGACTCGGGCAACGTTCGCCACTACCCGTTCCAGGTCGACGTCGTGAACGGCGGACCGATCTCGAACAACATCGTCGCATTCGTGCCGACTCCGACGCCTGCAGGCGGGACGAACCCCGGATTCGAGAATCCACCGATCGCCGCGACGATCCCTACCATCGGCGGCGCCGTCCCGGCGATGACGACGACGACGTGGTCGATCCTCGTGGGCATGCTGTTGCTGTTCGGCTGGCTGTTCCACCGCCGCTGACGCCCTCGCGGCCACGCGACTCCGAGTTCCCGATCGACGTTCCAGACGCCCGGGTGATTGCAGTGGTGCTTCCCGCCTTCGTGCATCACAGTGTGACGGTCAGGACTCTCTCACATGACCACGGACCAACGAACCCGACGCTGGCGCTTCGTGAGCGAAGGAACGGTCATCGTCGTCTCGATTCTCCTCGCCTTCGGCATCGACGCGCTCTGGGCCCGACACCTGCTGCGGGAAGAAGAGGCGGCCGCACTGGCAGCGCTCGACACCGAGTTCCGCGCGAACCTGGAGCAGATCGATCGCGTCGTCGATTACCACAAAGTCGCGCGCCAACGCATCGCAACCCTCGTCGACTCGTCGCCCGAGGCGATCCGTGCGCTCTCGCAGACCGCGACGTCGGAGATCATGTCCGCGACTGCCAATCCGTGGACCTTCGACGCCGTGCTCGGAACGACGAAGGCCTTGGTCGGTGCGGGCAAGCTCGTCGTCCTGCAGGATCCTCGACTGCGCAACGCCCTGACGACCTTCGCCAATCTCGTATCCGACGCCGATGAGGACGGGACCTACATGCAGTCGAACGCGTACGACGTGTGGCGGGCCGAGTGTCGACACGGCGGACCCTGGACCGACGCGGCGACGGAGGTCGGCATCACGGGTCCGATTCGAGGACTCGACTTCATTCCGAAGGCAACGCCCACGGACCTACTGAACATCCGAGCGGACCGAGAGTTCATGGGGCTCGTCCATCGGTTCCATCTCAACGCCGCGTACTACGTCGCGGAATTGGGTCGGCTCCGCGCGCAGGCGACGGTGGTTCTGGAACTCATCGCCGAGTCGGATTGACTCGCGCGGCATCTCGGAAGACCGCGACCAGCGGAATCGACATCGTCGGCTCGAGACAACGCGGTGAAGTCAGCGTCTCGCGCCAGTTCAACGCCTGCTCTCCTCCAGCACGACGTTGCCGAGGTCAAGGTCCTGCCCCGCCCCGAGCTTCGCCGCGATCTCGACGTGGAACCCGGTCCCCGGGCAGCTGAGGAACAGCCGGTAGTCTCCCGCGGGAAACTGCTCCGCAACGAAGCGTCCATCCGCTCCTCCCGGCGGCAGCAGGATGAACTGCTCGTCCGGTGGCTGGATCACGGCGACGCTCACGGCCAGCGGCTTGCCGGTCGGGTCGACGGCGCGGCCACGGATCTTGCCGTCGCGGCGATTCGACGGGCCGATGCGGAGCACGTGTTCGGTCGCACCCGGCTGCAGGTCGGCCATGATCGCGACGAACGGGACCGTGGCGACTCGGTCGAAGACCATGAGTGAGTAGGTGCGGTCTTCGCATTCGTCGATCTCGAAGCGCCCGCTGTCGTCCGTCGTCGCGAACGCACCTCGGCGACCGACTTCGTAGACCTGGTAGTCGGAGAGTCCGCGTCCCAGCTCGTCGACGATGCGACCTCGGAGGGGTCGCTGCGGCGCCACGCGGACCTCGCAGGTATTGGCGCGCCCCGGCACGATCGGGATGGTCTGCGTGCACTTTCCGCGCTGCGCAGCGGAGACTTCGATCGTGAGGTCCCCACCGGGCAGGTCGTTCAGCTCGAAGCGTCCGTTCGCGTCCGAGGTCGTCGACGGAACGGGCGGCGCGAACGCGCCCGGGACTTCGATCCACGCGTCCGGCACCGGCAGGCCGGCCGCATCGAACACCATCCCGGTCAGCGTCGCCCCCGGCGTGAGTCGGCAGAGCACCTCGTTGGTCGCTCCGGCGACGGCATCCAGCTCGCCCTTCCACGGTGCGTATCCCTTCACGAACACGAACACCGGGTTCGGTCCCGGTGCCAGCTCCTTGACTTCGAATCGTCCATCGCGACCGGTCGTGGCATGGATCGCCGGCGCCGGCTGGAACACGACCGTCGACAGCTCGCCCTCGCCTCGTCGACCCCCGTGGAACACGTCTTCCCCGACACGAACGAACGCGTCGGCGAGCGGTCGCCCGGACGGATCCGTGACGACGCCGGCGACGTCGACCGACTCGCCCGGCAACTCGATGCTCACCGAGCGCAGCTCACGCCCCTGCCGCGGGAGCGTCATGACGACGATGCGTTCGGAGCGCCCGAGGCCCGGATGGCTCGCGCCGATCGTGCTGTTCCGTCCGAGGCACTCCAGCGCGAAACGCCCCGCGCTGTCGGTCGTCGTCAACTCACGCAGCCAGAACGGGTGGAAGCCCGAGATCACGCTGTAGACCGTCGCGCCAGCGACCGCTCGCCCGTGATGGTCGACGACGATGCCGCGCAGATCCCATCCGGCGTCGATCGTGAGCTCGACCGTGCTCTGCTCACCGGGTCGGATCGACACGGTCTCGGGCCGAACGACGCAGTCTCGGTCGCAGTCCAGACTCAGGTCCTCGATGTCCGAGCGCAAGCCGTCGAAGACCACCGTGCCATCGATGCCAGTCGTGCCACCGCGTGGAAGCGTGAAGGTCGCACCGCGCAGCTGGACGTTCGCATTGGCCACGGGCTGGCCGTTGTCGGCGCGACGAACGCTCACGAGGAGCGACCCGAGCTCCGACGACGGTTCGACGTTCTCGGGCTCCGAAGTCGCCACGAGTCGGCGCGTGGGCTCGAGGGAGTCCTCGCGCCGCGTCGGATCCACGACGACGGAATCCGAACGCACTTCGGAGTCCGCGAGCGGAGGCGGCTCGGCCGAGACGCCGGTCCAATCGATCGCGGCCCACAGGCCGAACAACGCCGCAACACCGGCGACACCCAACTTCGTCTTCATGGCGATGGCTCCCCACACGAGGGCACTGGTTCCGATCCATCCGCGCGGGCGGAGGGCAAGGGTGACCATGGCCAGCCGGCCTCGACCGGAACCCTCGAGCTCGTCACGCAGCTTGGCGAGCCCGCGGCGCTGTCTCGTTCGCACGGTCTCGACGGGGACGTTCATCTCCCGCGCGACCTCGCGGATCGAAAGCCCCTTCATGAAGCGGAGCAGGATCGTCGTGCGATACGGCTCCTCGAGCCGCGTGACCGCAGTGACGGC
>JAGQQZ010000737.1 GCA_020425915.1 Planctomycetota bacterium
GCGAGACGGTCGGGATGCCGCCCGAAGCCGCAACGCGATCGAGAAGGCTACTCCACCATCTCCCGAAACCGACACACCCCATTCGCCCCCCGCATCTGCTCGGGCGTCCGGCACTCCGGTTCGAACAGCCGCTCGTTCGCGACCAGCACCACCGCACACCTCGCCCGGCTCGTCGCGACGTTGAACCGATTCGGGCTATAGAGGAACGCCATCCCGCGCGGTGCGTCTTCCGGCGACGACGTCGTCATCGAGTAGATCACGACCGCGGCTTGCTGACCCTGGAACTTGTCGACCGTGCCGACGCGCATGCCAGGCAGGCGATCGTGGAGCGCGCTGACCTGGGCGTTGTACGGGGCGACGATCAGGACGTCCTGGGTGACGTCGAGCGGGGCGATGACGCCTTCGCGGTTGCGCCACGACAGGCGGCGTAGGTCGTCGACGACGCGGGCGACGGCGGCGACTTCTTCGGGGGACTGGCTCTGGTTGCCTTCGTGTTCGACCGGGACGACGAACAGGCCGCTGCCGGCGAAGGGACCATCGCCGACGAGGGCTTGGACGTCACAGCCGGGCGCGCAGGCGAGTCGACTCTCGTAGTACTGCTCGGACGTGAACGCGCAGATCGCGGGTGCCATGCGGTACGTGCGGTCGAGGAACAGCCCGCGGTGACGCGGCATCGTCTCCTCGCCGGCGAGGACGTGGACGAGGGCAGCGACCTCGCTCTCTTCAGGGTGGGCGGCCTGCTGGGGTTGTTCCAGCTGCCGCGGGTCGCCGAGCAGGACGAGGTTCCGAGCGGCGCGGCTCGCGGACAGAACCATCGCGAGGGACATCTGGCCGGCTTCGTCGACGAACAGGGTGTCGACGATGCCGGTCGCGTCGTCGTGCGCCCAGAGCCAGGCGGTGCCGCCGACGATCGTGCCGGGCGCGATCGCATCGAGGGCAGCTTGGTTGGTATCGACCTCGAAGAAGTTGGACGGCAGATCCTCGGTGCCGATCTCCTCATGCTTGGCCTTGTGGACGCACGTGACCGTGACGCCTTCTTCCGCGGCCGCCTCGACCACCTCCTTGATCAGGTTGCGGATGACCTTGTGGCTCACCGCGGTCACGCCGACCGAGCGGCCCTGGAGCACGAGTTCGAGGATCATGCGCGCGCCGGTGAAGGTCTTGCCGGTGCCGGGCGGGCCCTGGATCGGGAGGACGCCCTCGTCGAGTTCTCGGACGAGTCGCTTGGCGAGTTCGGTCACGTCGTCACCGTCGCGCTGCAGGACGTCGCCGGTGCCGGACGCGCGGCGCGGCGGCCGGGCGAGCAGGAGATCGCGTGCGGCACGGAACGGGCCGTTGGCGTCGATGCCGTGATCGGCGACCCATCCGGCGAGTTCCAGCAGCGCCGGGTTGAGGCGGTGCGTCGGCACGTCGGAGTAGCGGAAGACCGAAGGCGGATGGACGCTCGCGGACGCAGTCCGCTTCTTCACGTCGATCGTCCGCGTCGCCGGGTCCGCGGCCACGACGACGCCGATCGGCGCCTCGTTCACGTCGTCCGGGCGCGCTGCGAAGACCGAGTCCCCCTCGTCGATCGCCGTCTCCTGTGGAGCGTACCGGTAGCGATGGATCGGACACCGCGCAGTCCCACCATCGACAGTCTCGACGAACTTGAGACCGACGGCGGCGTCGCGCTCGTCGCGCAGGTCATCGTCCTCGAGTTCGGCGAGGCGGATGCGCTCCCAGTACGCACACTTGCTCTCGCGGCGGAAGTACTCGAGGAGGTGTGCGAGCAACCAGTTCGCGCGTTGCTCGCACGAGCGATCCGCGGGATCGTCAGGCACTCCGTCGATGAGGCGCGATGCGAGCGCGCGCACTTCGGCGAGCCACTCCGACAGGCCCTCGCTCGGTGCATCAGGCGCAAGTTCGGGGCGCTCCAGCGGCGTGCCGCTCGCAACGACTTCGGCGCGCAGTCGCTCGAGCCAATCGCGCAGCCCTTCCGTAGCGAAGCAATCGTCGCGGTTGTAGACGCGCACGCGTTCGAGTGCCTCGTCGTCCGGGTCGTCACCGAGTTCGAGCGCACACTCGACGCCCCGCAACGCGAGCGATGCCTCGCGCAGCGGAACATCGCGTTGATAGCCGAAGAACGGTTCGAGGTCTTTCAGCGAGTAGCGCTCGACACTCGCCCGGACCGACTGCTTCGCGATCGCACAGAGGTCGACGAAGCGGCTGCCGCGGAGCAGGCGATCGACGTCATCTTCACGAGTGGCGTGGCGGGTCATCAAGCGCTTGACCGCCGCGGGCTCGTAGTGGTGGTAGTGGTAGACATGGAGCC
>JAGQQZ010000738.1 GCA_020425915.1 Planctomycetota bacterium
GATCCGAGCGTTCGGGAGCCAGCACGGTCGACGTGACCGCAACGCCCCTCCCGTGTTGCCTATCGAATCAGCTCAGCCAGCGCGTCGAGCCCGCGCTCGAGTTCTTCTCGCGGTGGCCCGAACGAGAACCGCACGTGATTGCCGAACCGGCTCGAGCGGTCCGGCCGCCGCTTGCCGGGATTGATGTCGAAGAACACACCCGGCACGACGATGACCTTCGCTTCGAGCGCGCGTTCGAACAGCTTGCGCCCGGTCGCGAAGGGCTCCGGCAGTTCGCTGACGTCGCCCCAGCAGTAGAAGCCGCCGCGCGGCTCGCAGTCGACGCGGACTCCCAGGTCGCGCAGCCGCTCGAGCATGAGCGAGCGCTTGGCGGTGAACGCCTCGCGGATCGCCGCGGCCTCCTGATCGGCGACCTCCGGATCGATCATCGGAATGGCTGCCATCTGGGTCGGGCGAGCGCAGCCGCCGTCCAGGAAACTCCCGGCCGAAGCGACGCGTTCGACGATCTCGGGTGGCGCGATCGTCCACGAGACCCGGAGCCCCGGGTAGCGCCAGTTCTTCGTCAGGCCGTCGATGATCACGACGGGGTCGGCGTCCACGTCGTCGACGTGCTCGGCGGCGGACACGGTCGTGCGATCCGTGCCGTAGACGTAGTGCGAGTAGAACTCGTCGAACACGAGCGTGCAGTCGTGACGGCGGCCGATCTCGACCCATGCGCCGAGGTCGTCACCCTCGATCAGGCGACCGGTCGGGTTGCACGGGTTCGAGAGCAACACGGTCGACAGGCCCCGTCCGAGCACTTCGCGTTCGAGTTCCTCGGGCGAGAACGCGTATCCCGTCGCGGCGTCGGTCAACAACGGGATCGGTACGAACCGCCCGAACGCGTCGAGCAGCTCCTCGTACGCCGTGTAGTCCGGCAGGAAGTGGCCGAAGTTCGACCGACTGATCGCCGACACGAGACGCGTCAACGCGAGGCGGCCGCCGGCGCAGATGGCGACGTTGTCGCGCGTGTACTGGCTCTTCTTGCTGCGTCGATAGCGATGGTTGTAGAGCGCGGCGACCGCATCGCGCAGTTCGGAGAGACCGACGACCGGCGCGTATTCGTGATCGTCGAGTAGCAACTCGATCGAGCCGAGCCGGGCCGGAGCACCGGGAAGGTCCCCCGTCTCGGGCGCGCCCTGGCCGAGATTGGACCATCGTTCGCGCTCGAGCAGGAAGCCGTGCCGTGCGGCCTCGTGCATGACGTAGATGACGCCGGTGCGGGGGACCGATCGGAATCCGTGCAATCGAGATGCTGTCATGCGGCGTCGAGTGTGCCCGACCGTCGGGATGTACGACAATCACGCATTCCCGCGATTTTCGAACGCCTGTCGACTCAATCCGAGACACCCGGATGACCGACGCACTATCATGAGCGATGACTCGACCCCCAGAGAGCGACGAGGTGAACGGATGAGCTTGCGCATGGCGCTTCTCGCTGCTGCCGCGGTGTGCTTGACGAGCGTCGCGCCTGCTCAGGTGCGTTCGCTCGGTGGAGGCTGTGCCTCGCACGTGTCGTCGACCTCGGTCGAAGGAACGCTCGTGCTCGGCTCGACGATGGAGATCCGAACGGGCTGCGCCACGTCGCCCGGTTCGTCGCGCTTCATGCTGTTCGGGATCGAGATCGCGCAGCCGTCTTGGATCCCGGTGCTGCTCGAGACGAGCGCCGGCAAGTTCGAGACCTGCCCGGTGTCCGTGCTGCCCGCGATCGTCATCGCCGACTTCTCGACGCGCCCGGAGCCGGTTCGGATCGACATTCCGACCGATCCGGTCTGGAGCGGGTTCCCGCTCGCGCTGCAGGCCTACTGCATCCAGTGCGGGGTCAACGGCTGCTACGCGACGCTCGGGCCGGGCGTCGAGGTCACGATCCAGTAGCGCTACCGCTTGCGGTCGTAGCGCTCGTAGGCGTCCTTCTCGGCCTGCGAGCGGAACTCCGAGTATTCGTCCGGGACCTTCGCGTTGGGGGCGAACAGGTGCTCGTAGATCAGCGGCGTGAGTAGATCCGCGCCGTCACCGTTGAGGTGGACGTCGTCCGCGAACAGCGAGCCGTCGTCGGAGATGCCCGGCGTGAATCGGTAGTTGGCGTACTCGACGCCGTGCGCCTCGAACTGCGCACCGAGCCACGCGTAGTACTCGCGCATCTGCGGACCGAACCCTTTCCGCTTTCGGTATCGCGTGCGATGGAACGGCGTCGTGAACGCGCGGACCTCGACGCCATATTCAGCGGCGGTGTCGAGGGCGCTCGCGATCGCGGCCAGCACTGTCTCCTCCGGGAACGGCTCCGATTCGACGTATCGCTCCTCCGAGTCGTAGGGGTCGGGGAGTTGCATCGCGAGGGAGCGCTGCTGGAACCAGCGCTTCCAACGTGACTGTCGCGGAGCGCCGCGCGGCCGCCGCTCGCGCTTCTCGCCCGCGTTCTTCAGGTCGAGCCGTCCGTATCCGTAGAGGAACCCGTACTCGTCGTAGGTGAAGTCCCGTGGCACGTCGATCGTCTCGATCCACTCCGGCACGCTGCGACGTTGGTGCTGCAGCAGCAGGCTCTCGCCCGCGACGAGCCATGCGCCGAACGGTAGCGCGGCACGTCGGAGCGCCTGGCTCTCGATCCGCACGACGTTGCTCTCGAACGCCGATTGGATCTGCTCGTCGACTTCCCACAGCACGTACTTGGGGCGGAAGCGTGGGATCAGCAGGTCGCGCAGCACCAGCGCCTGGAAGTGGACGTCGCTCGAGGGAATCCCGAAGTTGTAGGCGCGGATGCCGCTGAGTTCGGCGAATCGCTCCGCGTCGAATCCATTCGTCACGTGCGACGAGCCGATCGCGATCAGTTCGACCGGGCGTTCCGCGTTCCGATCGCGCAGCCCGCGGTAGCGTTCCGCGAACATGTCGGACGCGAAGTAGCCGATCGGCGCGCACTCGGCATTCGCCAGGGCGATGTGAGCCGCGACGAGGATCGCCGCACCCACGATCAGCGACAGACGGAACTTCGCGCGCGCCAACACGGCTACATCTTGGCACGAACGATCTCGAGGATCTCCTGCTCGAGCGCGAGGGCTCGCTCCTGGATCGCGGCGCCGCGCTCCAGGTAGTCCTTCACCGCGCCCTTGTCATCGAGGTCCTTCGAGTTGATCTGCGCGTTGAGGAACGCCCCGATCACGGCGGTGCGCGCGCAGAGTCCGCCGACGGCGGCGTCCGAAGCGGACGCCGGGATGCCGTGCTCGGCCATCGCGCGAATCGTCTCCATCGACTCGAGCGCGACCTCCATCGTGCGGAACGGGACGTCGATCGCGCCCTTGGTCGCGGACTGGATCGCGGCGTGACGCGCGGCCTTCTCCTCGTCCGAACCCTTGGGCAGGCCGAACGCGTCCATGATCGCCGAGAACGCTTCCGTGTCCTTGTCGATCAGCAACGTCAGTTCGTCCTGACACCGCTTGCCGCGCTCGGCCCAATCGGAGAACTCTTCCCACCGGTCGTCCCAGCCGCGCTTGTGCGCCGATAGGTTCGCGACCATGACGCCGAGCGCGGCGCCGAGCGCGCCGACGTTCGCCGCGACCGAGCCGCCGCCGGGAGCCGGGGACTCCGATGCGGTTTCGTCGATGAACCCGCGGACCGTGAGTCCGGCGAGCGCCTTGCGGCCCTTGCCGACGAGCACGTACTCGATGATCTTCTCGTCGGGGTCGAACGGTCCGAGCTCGTCGAGTCCCATCGACTTGATCGCGATCTTGATCAGCTCGCGATCCGACACGCCGGTCGAGCGCTGCTGCTTGCGCAGGAAGTAGCGCCCCGCGTCGAGCATGGCCTGCAATGGGATCAGGCCGACGAGTTCGGAGCCGGTGACGCGGACGCCACGGGACTCGGCCTTGTCGGAGACCTCGTCGAATGCGACGTGGATCGGTGTGACCGAGATGTCGGTCAGGTTCATCGAGATCTGGGCGACGCCGTACTCCTCGATGAACCATCCGATGCCCTTGACGCACTTGAGTGAGCCTGGGATCCAGACCTCCTCACCGTTCTGGTCGGTGACGATCGGTCCCGTCAGCGGGTTGCCCTCGCGCTTCTTGCGACCCTTCTCGCGAACGTCGTAGGCGATCGCGTTCGCGCGCCGCGTCGACGTCGTGTTCAGGTTGACGTTGTAGGCGATCAGAAAGTCACGGGCCGAGACGGCGGTCGCGCCCGACCTCGCGTTGAACTTCGCGGGGCCGAAGTCCGGCGCCCAGTTCGCGTCCGCGAGCTTCTTCGGCAGACCTTCGTACTCACCGCTCCGCACGGTCGCGAGGTTCTTCCGCTCGGGCCGCGTCGCGGCGTGCTCGTAGCAGTAGATCGTGAGTCCCACCTCTTCGCCGAGCCGCTTCGCGAGCAGTCGCGCGTAGTCGACGGTCTCCTCCATCGTCACGCCGGCGATCGGCACGAGCGGGCACACGTCCATCGCCCCGAATCGCGGGTGTTCGCCGGTGTGCTTGCTCATGTCGATGAGCTCGGCGGCCTTGGCGCCGGCCCGGACCGCGGCTTCGACGACCGCGGCGGGCTCGCCGGCGAAGGTCACGACGGTGCGGTTCGTCGCCCGGCCGGGATCGACGTCGAGCAGCTTGACCCCGTCGACGGCCTCGACCGCGTCGGTGATCTGCTTGATCACCGACATGTCCCGACCTTCGCTGAAGTTCGGGACGCACTCGATGATTCGATCCATCACTTACCCTCGAGTTCGTCGGCGAGCGCGGGGCGGTCGTACACCTCGCGCAGCGCGAGCGTGATGATCGCCGGGTGCACGCAGACCGTCCGCGCCACGTCGTCGGTGAACACGAAGCGGTTGCCGAGGCTCTCGATGTTGCCGTCGAAGACGAGGCCGACGAAGCGTCCTTCCTTGTCCACCAGCGGGCTGCCGGAGTTGCCGCCGATGATGTCGTTGGTCGTGACGAAGTTGAACGGCGTCGTCATGTCGAGTTCGTTGCGCTTCGCGAACCAGTTGTCGGGCATGCGGAACGGATCCTTGCCGCCGAACTCGGTGTGGCGCGCGAACAGCCCGTAGAGCGACGTGAACCACGGTGCCCTGGTGCCATTGTAGTCGTAGCCCTTCACGACGCCGTCGCTGATGCGCAGCGTGAACGTTGCGTCCGGCGGGATGTCGTTGCCGTAGACCGCGAAGGTCGCCTCGCCGATCCGCTTGATCATCTCCTGCTCTTCCTGGCTCTCTTCGCGCGGTCGACCGCCGTCTTCGCGCTTGTGCTCGACGATCTTCTCGAGCTCGGTCCAGGCATCGCCGAATTTCGCCTCGAGCTTCGGGTCGGCCGCGATCGCGTCGCGCAGTTCCTTCTCGGCGTTGCGCTTGACGTTCATGATCTCGGGGTTCTCGAGCCCGGCCAGGTATCCGCCGTAGGCCTTGCGCGCGTTCTCGAACATCAACAACCGCGGACGCAGTTCCTTCGCAGCCTCTTCGCTGCTCGCCATCGCTTCGCGCATGCGCCCGAGCTGCATGTCGATCCCGCGAAGTGCGGTCGGGTACTGCACGTCACGCATGTACTCCATCTGCGCGATCGTGTTGAGTCGACCGGTCGAGCCGGGATGCCCGGTCACGAACACGACGTCACCCTCGTGCGGACCCTCACCGTTCCAGCGCAGGTAGTGCGCCGACGTGTCCGCGGGCTTGTCGCCCTCGTAGGCGCGGCACAGAGCGAAGTCGAGGCAGAAGCGCGGGTACGTGAAGTTGTCCGGGTCCCCACCGAACTCGGCGATGTTCTTCGCCGGCGCACACACCAGACGGATGTCCGAGTACACGTTGTAGCTGTACAGCTGATACATGCCGCCGTGGTAGAGCGTCACGATCTCGTGGGTCAGCTCGGGGTGCGCTTCCTTGGCGGCCTCGGTGATCGCGATGCGGTTGTCGCGAAGCTTCTCCTGTCGTTCCTGCGCGGACATCTCGTCCGTCAGGCCTTCGTTCATCTTCGCCGTGATGTCTTCCTGCATCCGGAGCTGCTGCACGGTCAACCCGGGGACCGGCACCTCCTGCTCGAGGCTGTTGGCGAAGAAGCCGTTGAGGACCCAGTCCTCCTCGGCGGGTTGGACCTGGCCGACGTAGTCCTGCGCGCAGTGGTTGTTCGTGATGATCAGGCCGTTCGGGCTGACGAACGACGACGAGCAACCCTGGCCGAAGCGGAGCGAAGCCAGGCGGAGTGCCTGGAGCCACTCCTCGGACGGGCGGAAACCGTAGGCCTCTTCGAACCAATCGAGCGGGGCGTGCTCGAAGGTCCACATGCGGCCGAGTTCCTTGTGGTCCTGGGTGGCCGCGGGGGTTGCGAGGGCGAAGAGGGCGGCGACGGCGATTGGGGTGCGAATGCGCATGTCGGTCGGGTTGGGGTGGGTGGGGGAGGGGGGTGTAGGAGGGGGGGCGGGAGTTGGAAGGGATGGTGGTTGGGAGTGGTGTTGGGGAGGGCCTCGCTCGGGCTCGCAACGACAGGAGGCGCC
>JAGQQZ010000739.1 GCA_020425915.1 Planctomycetota bacterium
AGGCGATCGGCCGGCGCGAAGGTGACGGGGCAAACGGGGGGAGCCCCCACGTCTTGCCTTTGATCCGAGCGCTCGCGAGCCCAACCCACACACCACCACCACCACCGGCATCCTTCCACCAGCGTCCGTGAGATCCAGTGCGCTGGCGAACACGAGCATGCAGTCACTGCGAACAGCAGCGCACCAACCGACGAGGTGATCGCGGGGCGGGCGGGCGCTCATCCAGCGCGGACGCCCGCGCGCTCGATCCCGGCGCGGTCCCGGATCGTCGATTCTCGGCGGGTTCGTGGTGTGCCCCTGGCCGGATCCCGGACGCTCCCTGGACCCGCCCGCCGATCGGCCTAACCTTCTTTCCCCCATGGCCGAAGTCCTCAAGTCGCAGATCCAGACCGGTTCCTCGGAGTTCCAGGAGAACCGGGACCACCACCTCGGCCTCGCCGGCGAGGTGCAGGCCGCCGTCGATCGTGTTCGCGAGGGCGGTTCGCCGAGTTCCGTCGAGCGGCACCACGCGCGCGGCAAGCTGCTGCCCAGGGAGCGCATCGATCGGATCGTCGATCCGGGGAGCGCCTTCCTCGAACTGTCGCCGCTCGCGGCGCACGGCATGTACGACGACGCGGCGCCCGGCGCCGGCATCGTGACGGGCGTCGGCCTGGTCGAGGGCCGCGAGGTCATGATCGTCGCGAACGACGCGACCGTGAAGGGCGGGACCTACTTCCCGATGACGGTCAAGAAGCACGTGCGCGCGCAGGAAGTCGCGCTGCAGAACCGGTTGCCGTGCGTCTACCTCGTCGATTCGGGTGGTGCGTTCCTGCCGTTGCAGGCCGATGTGTTCCCCGATCGGGATCACTTCGGGCGGATCTTCTACAACCAGGCGCAGATGTCGGCCGCGAAGATCCCGCAGGTCGCGTGCGTGCTCGGGTCGTGCACGGCCGGCGGCGCCTACGTGCCGGCGATGAGCGACGAGAGTGTCATCGTCAAGGGCAACGGGACGATCTTTCTCGGCGGTCCGCCGCTCGTGCGCGCGGCGACGGGTGAGGTCGTCTCGGCCGAGGACCTCGGCGGGGCCGACGTGCACACGCGGTTGTCCGGTGTCGCCGACCACTTCGCCGAGGACGAGGAGCACGGGCTCGAGATGATCCGCGAGATCGTCCGGCACCTGAACACGCAGAAGCCCGAGCAGCTCGCGTTCGCGACGCCCGAGCCGCCGGCCTACGACCCGGAAGAACTGCTCGGCGTGCTGCCGCGCGACACGCGCACGCCGTACGACGTGCGCGAGATCATCGCGCGGCTCGTCGACGGAAGTCGCCTGCACGAGTTCAAGGCGCGCTACGGCACGACGCTGGTCTGCGGGTTCGCGCACCTGCACGGCATGCCGGTCGGGATCCTCGCGAACAACGGGATCCTGTTCTCGGAGAGCGCCGTCAAGGGCGCGCACTTCGTCGAGCTCTGCGCGCAGCGCAAGGTGCCGCTGCTGTTCCTGCAGAACATCACCGGGTTCATGGTCGGCCGGCAGTACGAGAACGGCGGCATCGCGAAGGACGGCGCCAAGCTCGTGCAGGCCGTCGCGACCGCGCAGGTGCCGAAGATCACGGTGCTGATCGGCGGCTCGTTCGGCGCCGGCAACTACGGGATGTGCGGCCGGGCGTACTCGCCGCGCTTCCTGTTCATGTGGCCGAACGCGCGGATCTCGGTCATGGGCGGGCCGCAGGCCGCGAGCGTGCTCAGCACGGTCAAGCAGGATCAGCTCGAAGCCAAGGGCGAGTCGTTCACCGACGAGATGAAGCGCGAGATCGAGGATCCGGTGCTGGCGAAGTACGAGGCCGAGGGCAGCCCGTTCTACTCGACCGCGCGTCTCTGGGATGATGGTATCGTCGACCCTCGCCAGACCCGCGACGTGCTCGGCCTCGCGTTCGCGGCATCGCTCAACCAGCCGATCCCGGAATACACGGCGCCCGTGTTCCGGATGTGATCCCCGATGAACTACCCGGATTACGAGACCCTCGCCGTGTCGCGCGACGACGCGGTGCTCCACGTGAAGCTCGACCGTCCCGACGTGCGCAACGCGTTCAACGGCACGGTCGTCGACGAACTGCAGAACGCCTTCCAGCTCGCGGGTGAGGACGACACCACGCGCGTCGTCGTCCTGTCGGGCAACGGCAAGAGCTTCTCGGCCGGCGCCGACCTGTCGTGGATGCGCGAGCAGGCCGAGCTCGACGAGGTGGCGAACGCCGCCGGTGCGGATCGCATGGCGCGGATGTTCCTGGCGATCGCGCGCTGTCCGAAGCCGGTCGTCGCGCGGATCCACGGCCACGCCCTCGGCGGCGGCTCGGGTCTGACCGCCGCGGCCGACATCGCGATCTGCAGCGACGAGACGGTGTTCGGGTTGACCGAGGTCAAGCTCGGCATCGTCCCTGCGGTGATCTCGCCATTCGTCATGCAGAAGATCGGCGAAGGTCGGGCTCGGCGGTTGTTCCTGACCGGCGAGCGATTCGACGGTCGCGAGGCAGCCCGCATCGGCCTGGTCAGCGAGTCCGTGCCCGAGGCGGAGCTCGATGGCGCGGTCGATCACGTCGTGCGCGAACTGCTCGGTTCGGGCCCGGCGGCGGTCGCGAGCGCGAAGGAGCTGATCCGCGCGGTCGCGAAGTCGTCGCTCGAGGACGCGATCCCGGTGACGTCCGACTGGATCGCGAAGCTGCGCGCGACGCCCGAGGCCAGCGAGGGCATGTCGGCGTTCCTCGAGAAGCGCAAGCCGAACTGGGTGCGCTAGCGATGCGGCGCGTGCGCGTTTCGATCGCTGCCCTGGCGCTGCTCACGGCGGCTTGTGGCGGTGCACCGGACGTCGCCGAGACGTCGCGTCCGAACGTGTCGGACGCCGACGTTCGCGTCGAGGTCTCGCGCTCGCGGCAGCTCGCCGAAGCGATCGCCGAACGACTGTTCGCGCACGCACAGGCGCACGGCGACTCCAGCGCGAACATGCTCCGCGAACTGACGCAGCTCGCGCCGGGTCGCAGCGCGGGCTCGGCCGAGGCCGAGGAGGCGGCGTCTTGGGCGGAGCGCAAGATGCACGCCATCGGTCTCGCGGGCGTGCGTCGCGAGCCGGTCGTCGCGCCGTGCTGGGAACGCGGCGAACCCGAGATCGCTCGGCTGATCATCCAGGGGACCGAGCGTCCGCTGGCCGCGCTGGCGATGACGGGCTCCGTTCCGACGCGTCCCGGCGGCATCCGGGCGCCGATCCTCCACGTCACCAGCCTCGCGGAACTCGAGCAGAAGGCGGCGGTGGCGAAGGGCAGGTTCGTGTTCCTCGACGTGCGGCTGCGGCGCGGCGTCGTCGACGCGCAGGATGCGTACGCCGAGATCCGTGACGTCCTCGAGGGCGGCGCCGACTTCGCCGCCCGGGTCGGCGCCCGCGGAGTGATCGTGCGTTCGCCGTCCCGGATCGACGACGATCACGTCCGGGTCGTGCGCGTCCGCTACTCCGGCGAAGTCGAACGGATCCCGGCGGTCACCGTCAGCCCGACGACCGCGGACGCGCTCGGTGTGGCGTGTCACGTCGATCCGAACTGCGCGTTGTTCCTCGAGCTGAGCTGCTCGGCGAAGCCGGTGCTCCGCCTGACCGACAACGTCGTCGGCGAGATCCGCGGCGCGACGCTGCCCGAGGAGATCGTCGTGCTCGCCGCGCGGCTCGACGCGTGCTGGTTGGGGCAGGGTGCGCACGGCGGTGGTGCCGACGTGGCCAACTGCCTCGAGGCCGCGCGCCAACTCCTCGCGTCGGGGACGAAGCTCGATCGCACGTTGCGCGTCGTGCTGTTCACCGACGGAGTCGAGACCGGTCGTGGGCTCCAGGTCTACGCTGCCGACCACTCCGACGAACTCGATCTGCACGTCGTCACGATCGCCGCGGTCGCAGGCGGATTCCGGCCGTCCGGCTTCGATGCGTCGCAGCCGCGCGCCGGCTCGGAGCTCCACATCGGTGACGTGCGGAGTTTCGTCAGCGTGCTCGAACCGTTCGGGATCTCGCGCGTGCAGCTCGGTGAGCCGGTCCAGCGGTTCCGATCGATGCTCGAGTACGGCATCCCGGTCCTCCAGATGCGGTCGTCGAGCGCCGAGTTCTACGACGTGTCGAACAGCTACCTCGACCGCTACGAGTCGGTCGATCCGCGCGCGCTCGGGCTCGGCAGCTCGGTGCTCGCGTACGTCGCAGCGGCGTTCGCGAATCCCGAGATCTACAAGTAGGCGATCAGGCCGATCAGCGCGGCGCCGGCGGCCAGCGCGATCGGGCGCCAGCCGAGCACGGTGCGCAGCACACGCGGGAGGAACACGACGACCAGTGCGATCGCGCCGTACGCCGCGATCGTCGCCGCCCAGTAGCGCAGTGGGATCCACCGACCACCGCCGCCGAGCTGCAGGGCGAACGACGACGCGTAGAAGAAGAACACGGCGGGGACGACGAGTGTGAGGTTCGCTCGCAGCGCGGCGGCGATGCGCGGCGTGCGGCTCGCGACCTGGATGCCGGGCCACGCGACGAACCAGACATGGAACCACGCGAGGCTGACCGCGAGCACGCCGGACATGAACAACGTCATCGATGGCACGCGAAACGGGATCCCGCCCGCGCTGCGCACCGTGACGATCGCCCAGGCGCCGAGGAACGTCACCATCGCGCACCATCGCAGCCACCACCAGGTCGCGCGAGCGTCGGTCCGGACGCGTCGCCCGTCGACGCGCAGGTGGAGTCCGATCCAGCCGAGTCCGGCAGCGATCACGAGGCACCACAGCACGGAGACGACGAATTCCTGGCTCATCGGAGAGGGTCTGGAGACTTGTGGAATCGTGTCCACGAAGTGCGGGCGAAGCGAGGCGAGAAATGTAAAGAAAGCGGCAGGGTCGCGTGAAGATTCGAGGTATCACCCGTGGCGGATCCAGGCCCTCATCCGACGTCCGTGACGACTCCCACAAGCACCCACACCCGTGACGCTGCAGCGTTGATCACGCTCGCGAAGGTCGTCCTCGTGTTCGTGATCCTCTACCTGTTCCTCGTCGGGATCGGGTCGATCGGCGGTGCCTTCAAGATCATGGGCAAGGGGGCCGCGCACGAGTTCCTCGCCTCGGGATCGGGTCCGGTCGTGTCGCTGTTCATCGGGATCCTCGCGACGACGCTGGTCCAGAGTTCGTCGACGACGACTTCACTCGTCGTCGGACTCGTCGCGACCGGCGCGATCACCTTCGACTCCGCGATCTACATGGTCATGGGTGCGAACGTCGGGACGACGGTGACCAACACGATCGTGTCGCTCGGGCACATCACGCGATCGGCCGAGTACCAGCGAGCGTTCGCGGCCGCGACCGTGCACGACTTCTTCAACCTGATCGTGCTCGCGGTCGTGTTCCCGCTCGAGATCTACACGAGGTTCCTGACGATCCTCGCCGATGACGCCGTCGCGATGTTCTCGGGCGTCGGCGGCATGAAGCTCGCGAATCCGATCAAGACCGTGACCAAACCCGCAATCGAGTTGGTCCAGTCGCTGTCGCTCGACAACGGCGTCGCGATGGCGCTGCTCGGGGTCGCGCTGACGTTCGGCAGCCTGTACGGGATCGTCAAGCTGTTGCGGAGCCTGGTGATCTCCCGGCTCGAAGCGCTGTTCGATCGGACCGTGTTCCGCACGCCGTTCATCGCGATGCTGTTCGGCCTGATCCTGACCGTGTTCGTCCAGAGCAGCTCGATCACGACGTCGGTCGTCGTCCCGCTCGTCGGGGCCGGCGTGCTGACGGTTCGGCAGGTGTTCCCGTTCACGATGGGCGCGAACATCGGGACCACGGTCACCGCCGTGCTGGCGTCGCTCGCAGCCGCTGCGGCCGCCGTGGATCCGGAGACGGCGATGTTGCCGGTGCGAGTCGCGTTCCACCACGTGTTGTTCAACGTCTTCGGCGTCGCGATGCTCTGGTTCTGTCGCGGGATCCCGATCGCGATCGCGACCCGCTTCGCCGACCTCGCGTTGCGCAACCGCCTCGTGCCGATCGTCTATATCCTGGTGACGTTCTACATCGCGCCGTTCCTGATCATCCTCCTCGGTAGGTAGCCATGTTCCGCGAGATCCTGAAGCTCCTCGGCCGTGACAGCCTGCAAGTGCAGGCGCTGCACGAGTGTTACGAGATGCTCGACCTGTGCCACACGATGCTCCACGCGTCGGTCGAATCGCTTCGCAACCGCGAGGACAACTCGGTCGACGTCGACATCGAGGAGATGGACATCAAGGTCAACAAGTTCGAACGCGACGTGCGACGCAAGGTCATGACGCACCTGTCGCTCGGCAACACCGCCGACATCGCGTCCGGATTGATGATCGTCTCGGTCGTCATCGACGTCGAGCGGATCGGGGACTACGCGAAGAACATCCGCGACCTCGCCGTCGCGCACCCCGGCAAGTTCCACGCAGGCGGGCACGAGGCGAACCTCCGTTCGATCGAATCGGCGACGTTGTCGAACTTCGATCGGACGATCGCGGCGTTCAAGCAGGGTGACGACGGTGAGGCTCGTGCGTTGATGAAGGAGTACAAGTCCGACATCGCGACGCAGTGCCGCGCGCTCGAGAAGGAGCTGCTCGCCGGCAATACCGAGCTCGGCGCGAGCGAGGCGGTGACCCTCGCGCTCTATCTGCGGTTCCTGAAGCGCGTCAGCGCGCACTCCCGCAACCTGATCTCGTCGCTCGTCAATCCGCTCGATCGGATCGGCTACTCCGAGAAGCAGAAGAAGCCGTAGCCCGAACGCCGCCGAGCGCCTCAGTCGCGGGCGCCGTAGCGGCTGGCCTCGTGTGCGACCGTGGCCGCGACGAGAGCTTCGAGCGCCCGTGGATCGACGTCGGTCGCGGCGATCCGACGCAGCGCCTCGCGCGGGGTCTCGTGTGCTTCCCGCACTACTCCGGCTCGCCGCAGCGCGGCCTCGTAGTCGACCGTCGCGTCGGACCGCGTCGGTCGGCGTCGCCGGCGTCGCCAGACGACCAGGCCTACGATCATGCCGATGCCGCCGACGCCGACGAACGGCCGCTGAGTGATCGCGTCGCGGATCGCGCCCGGCACGCCCCGACACCATTCGAGGACCGCGGAGTGCGAGGCGCCGTCGAACTGGACGAGCGAAGCCCACAGCGCCTCGGCACGTTCTCGAAGGCGTGACCAGAAGCTCTCCTCGGCGATCTGGGCCTCGGCGGCCGGCGTCGCGTCGGCGGACAGCCAGCCGAAGTCCTCGTCCCAGACCTCGACCCAGGCGTGGGCGTGGGCGTCGCGGACGATGAAGTCCTTGTGA
>JAGQQZ010000740.1 GCA_020425915.1 Planctomycetota bacterium
GGGGCACCGACGCTGCGTTCGGTCCTCGACGTGGTCCTCGACCCGGGCCGGGACTATGAACTGCAGACCCGGAACGGCGCGCCGGATCCGGTGACGACGCGCGGTGAAGGCGACACGATCGTCCACCATTTCGAGATCTCGAATCTCGCCCGACGCGTTCCGGAGGAACTTCGACCGAGTCTGACCGAGACCGAACCGCTGGTTCGGATCACGACCTATCGAGACTGGGACCAGTTCGCCTCGTGGTGGGCCGCGCTGATCCGCAAGCAGACCGAGGTCACGGACGCGATGCGTAGCAAGGTCGCGGAGCTGACGGCCGGACTCGGCACGGAACGGGAGAAGATCGATGCGATCTACCGATTCGTCACCACCGACATCCAGTACAAAGCCTGGGAATTCGGCGTGCACGGCTACCAGCCGTACAGCACCGCCGTGATCTTCGAGCGGCGTCACGGCGACTGCAAGGACAAGGCGCTGCTGATGAACACGCTGCTCGGCGAAGCCGGCATCGAAGCACATCCGGTGCTGATCTTCGCCGACCCACGGCGCAGCGAGGACGACCTCTCGCTCGCGATGGTGCAGCACTTCAACCACTGCATCAGCTACCTGCCCGCGACCGACGCTCGACCCGGCATGTTCCTCGACGGCACGGCGGTCTACCACCCGAGCAACACGCTCCCCGACATGGACCAAGGCGCGCGAGTGCTCGTCGTTCACGACGAGGGTGGTGAGATCCGCGACGTTCCGTGGACCAGCGCGGGCGAGAACCTCGACGAGCGCACGTTCGACGTGAAGCTCGACGCGGACGGCAGCGCGCTCGTGCACATGGTCCACGAACCCCGCCGATCCCACGCCGTCGCCGTGCGAGAGTCGTTGGGCAACGAGCCCGCGAAGCGCCGCGAAGTCCTCGAAAGAGAACTGTCCGCGCTGTTCGGCAGCATCGAGATCGTCTCGGTGGCGACCAGCGGCCTCGCGGACCTCTCGGCGCCGGTGCGCGTCGAGGTCGAGTTCCGCTGCAAGGAACTCGCGACGCGACAAGGCGGCGATCTGGTCCTCGAGCCGGGCTTCGCCGACGACTTCCTGTCGGCGGTCACGAGCAAGAAGGAGCGCGAGTTCGCGCTGATCCTCGGCCCACCGTGGAGCACGCGGCAACGCGTGGTGTATCGGCTGCCCGACGATTTCGGTCCGATCGGAGTGCCGGAGCCCTCCCAGCTCGACCCGCGGTTCGGCTCGTTCTCGAGTCGCTGGACGCGCCGCGCGGACGGGTCACTCGAAGTCGAACGCGAACTGTCGCTCGAGACCAACCGCATCGAACCACAGGAGTACCCGGCGTTCCGCGAGTTCGCGACCGACGTCGGGCAGGCCGATCGCCGCACTGTCATCGTCCGGAGGAAGTCGTGAACAGGCTCGCCCCCCTCGTCTGTCTCCTGACCATCGGCGCCGTCTCCGCGCAGGAGACGAGAATGCGCGACCTCGCCGAGGCGATCGTCGAATCGATCGCACCGGCGCAGGACGACCCCGATGCGATCGCGAAACGCTTGCTGACCGCTGCGATCGGCGCCGCATCGAGCCCGGCGTCGGAGGTCGCTCTCCGGATCGCCGCGCAGAGCACCGAGGTTCTCCGCGACCCGAGCGCGCTGGTCGACGAGATCGACTCGTTCCTGGCCGCGTCGCCCCACGGTCTCGCCGCCGAACGGGCCAAGCTCTGGAGGATCGAGATCGCCGAACTCATGGGCGACCGGAACGCGGAATCACTCGCGGCGGAAGTCGACGCGACCTACGCACCGCGACTCTACGTGGCCGGACCGTTCCAGAGTGCCCACCGCGACCTGACCGGTGTGGCGTTCGCGCCGGAATTCACGTTCCCCACGCTCGACACGTTCGGCGCCGCCGATCCGACCAAGCGAATCTGCGAGCGTCGAGCCCATGAACGGTCGATCGACGTCGCACCGCGCGCGGCCCTCGACCCCGACGGCTGCTACTACGCGATGGACCCGATCGTGGTGGACCGGGACCTGGCCGTCTGGATCGAGATCCAGACCCGCAGTTCGTTCGAGCTGTTCGTCGACGATGCGCGCGTGGCGATCTCGCATCGGTTCTCACACCCGCTCCCCGAGCGTCAACACTTCCCACTGCGGCTCGCGAGCGGCCCCCACCGCATCGTCGTCAAGTTGACCACACCGGAACGACATTCGCTGTCCGTTCGGTACGTCGATGCCGCGGGGCGCGCGGTCCGACTCGAACGAACCGCCGATCCGTTCACGGCGGCGGGGCCCGCGGATCTCCCCGAATCCCCGCCGTTCCGCACCGGCAGCCGGGCGCTGTTCGGCGCCGCAGACCCATCGACCGAGCCCGCGCTGGCCATCGCGGCGCTACGCGCCTGCCTCGACGACAGCCTGTACGACCAAGCGTCCGAACTCGCCCGCAGATTCGAGGCCACGCCGCCGACGGACCCGCGGAACAAGATCGCACTCGCCGCGTGCCTCGACGGCCTCCGCATGATCCCGTCGGAACTGCGGACGGCCCAGGTCCGAGCCCTGGTGGCGGAAGTCGGCGACGCGCTCGGCGACCACCACTTCATGGAACTTCGTCGGGCGCGACTGCTCCGCGACGAGGATCGAACGGAGGACGCGATCCAACTCCTCCGCGACCGACTCGTTCGGCACCCCAACGAACCCGCAACGTACGCGGCGCTCCACGACGCGTTTCGCGACTTGGAGTTCGACGCCGAGGCCGCGCGCCTGCTGCGCGAGTGGCATACACGTCTGCCCCATGACCGCCGACCCGTCCAACTCATCGCCAACGAGCGTGCGTCGGGAGGCGATCCGCAAGGTGCGTTCGACATGATCACGGAGGCCCTCGCGCTGCGGCCCGGGGACACGTCGCTCCTGCGCGGACTGCTGACCTACTCCGTCCTGATCGGCGACGATCGCGCCCGGGACCGCGCGATCGCGGCACTCAACCGCAACGACCCGGACGGCGTCGAAGCGCTGCAGATGCGGGAGGCGGCGCTGCGCCGCAGCGGAGATGCCGCCGCATCCCAAACGCTCGACGCGTCGATCCTGGCGCACGCGGACGTCGATCTCGCGACGACGCAGCGCACCGCGGAGCGGCTCCTCCGCGCCGGTTCGGTCGAGTCCAGCGAGCAGGCATTCGAACGCGTGCTTCGAGAAGACCCCTCGCGTCACGTCACGCGGCGGCTGCTTTCGAGACTTCACGACGCCGACGAATTCCCGATGCTCGCCCGATTCCGTCGGGATGCGATGCAGGCAGCTCGAGAGTTCGAGCCGGGCGAAGGGGAAAGGACTTCGAGTTCGACGCTCGTGATCGACCAGATGATCCTCCGCTTCTACGCGGACGGTTCGTACGTCCGCGAAGTCCACGAGCTGCGCCGAATCAACGACCAGCGTGGCGTGGATGCGTTCTCCGATGCGCACGGCGCGGCCATGGCGGAGGAGGTCGTGACGGTCCGGACGATCCTGCCCGATGGTTCGACGTTCGTGCCGAACGCCGTGAACGGCAGCTACACGATGCCACGCCTCCAGCCGGGCGCTTTCGTCGAGCAGCGCTACCGGAGCTTCGCGCCCGCGCCGCGTTCGACGCCGCTCGACGGCGTGAGCTTCCTGTTCCAGAGCGACGACGAACCGTACCGCCTCTCCGAACTGGTCGTGATCCTGCTCGACGAGCACCGCGGCGAATTCCGCACGCGGCGATTCGACGGGCCGACCGAGACCATCCAGCTCGAGGACGGTCACACGGCTTTCGTGTTCCGCAACACCAACGTCGAGCGACTCGCCACCGAGCCGCTTGCGCCGCCTCGCGAGGAGTGCGTCCCGATCGTCGCTTTCGGGGAGGATCACAGCCTGTCGACGCGCGCGCACGATGCGTTCGGCATCGCGGAGCGACGCACGATCTCGTCTGCATGGATCGCGGCGAAGGCCCAGGAGATCTGCTCCGGCATCGACGGCGATGTGGCGAGAGCCCGAGCGTTGCACGACTGGGTGCACCGGGAGATCTCCGACGGTCGAGGCTCGGATCCGACCGCGACGTTGCTCCGTGGTCAGGGTGCGCGGTTCTTCGTCTGGGTCGCCTTCTTGCGGGAGGCCGGCGTGCCGTTCCGACATGCATCCCTGGCCGCGACGATCGACGCCTTGAGTGGCGCTCCGGAGCCGCTGTTCCGCGGCGAGAGCGACTTCCCCGTTCCCGCCGTGTGCGTCGAGCCACGCGATGGTGAACCGATCTGGGTCGCCGTCGACAACGCGCGCTACGAGCCGATGGGCTCGATCGCGCCGGAGCGCCGCGGCGCCGCGGCGCTGCTGCTCGGCCTCGACGAACACGAACTGGTGCGCCTACCGGGTGACGCCCGCGCCGCCGACCTCGGCTGGCGCTTCCGCGGCAAGCTGACGCTCGGTGCCGACGGCGACGCGACGATCGAAGTCGACGGCGAACGACTCGGAGATTCCGGCTACGGCATCGCCGATCAGGTGCGCGACCTACCCGAAGCACATCGAAAGGCGATCGCCCGCCAGATCGCGTCGCAGGTGCTCGCCGGATGGACCGTCCAACGGTCCGAACTCGGCAGCCTCGACCCGGGCCAACGTCTCGGGTTCCACGCGACCCTGTCGCAGCGCGGAACGGTCCAACCCGGTGGACTCGTCGACTCGCCGGTGGTGCCACGCGAATTCGTCGCCACGTTCGCATCCACCGCCGAGCGCAAGTTGCCGATCGACTACTCGGTGCTCGATGCCGACGACTGGTCGATCACGTTCGACCCCGGTGAACGGTATCGCATCGTCGCCGTGCCCGACGATCTCGTGCTGCACTCCGATCGGATCGACTACAACCTGACGTTCCGTCGAGACGGCCGTCGGGTCGTCGTCAGTCGTCGCATGGAGCAACGCCCGGGCACCATCGAAGTCGCCAACTATGGCGACTTCCGCCGGCTGCTCGAGACCATCGACCGAGCCGAGGCCGCGAAGATCCGAGTGGAGGCTGTCGAGTAGCGCGGCGGGTGCCGCCATCGCGGCCCGCGCACTCCGCACGCCGAGGTCGAGGAAGACCTGCTTCCGGCTTTCGCCCTTGGCGTTCCCCCGCCCCGCCGTCCATCGCCGCGTCGCCGTCGTTGCGAGCCCGAGCGAGGCCCGCATCAATGGAAGTCTCGGCTCCGCGTCCGCTCCACCGGACGCTCCAGCGCGGGCACCCAGAAGCGCTTCGCGATCAGGTGCACGACACCTTCTTGGTTCTGCACCTTGCCGGCGACGCCGAGGATCGGCTCGGCCTTGATCGTCGTCGCGAACTCTTCGAACACCTTCTCCCAGACCACGACGTTGACGAACCCGGACTCGTCCTCGAGCGTCATGAACAGGACACCCTTGGCGGTGCCGGGGCGTTGGCGACAGATCACGAGGCCCGCCGCACGGGCCGTGCGGCCGTCGGGGATCGTGCCGAGCCGATCGGCCTCGACGAAGCCTTGCTGCGCCAGCTGCGGGCGCACCTCGGCGATCGGGTGCCCGCGCGCGCTGTGACCACTGGCCCGGTAGTCCCACGCGATCGTCTCGAACGAGTCGAGTGCCGCGAACGGAGACTCGTCCCCATTCGCGCGCCACGGCAGTCCGTCGCGCGGTTCGTGTACCGACTGCCACACCTCCCACAGCGCCGAGCGACGGTCTTCGCGCAGCGCCTCGAGTGCACCGCACTCGGCGAGCGCAGTCACCGACTTCTGGTCGAGGTCCGCTCGGCGCACGAGGTCGGCCGTGTCCTCGAACGGTGAAGTCGCGACGACTCGGTCGGCGACCGCCCGACTCAGCCCCTTGACCTGCCGCAACCCGATCCGCAAGGCACGTACCCCCTCGCCGCGCCCCTCGAGCGAGTGGTCCCACGCACTGTGCTGCACCGACACCGGACGCACCTCGAGCCCGTGCCGGCGCGCGTCGTCGACGATCGTCGCGACCGAGTAGAACCCCATCGGCTGGGCGTTCAGCAGCGCACAAGTGAACACGTCGAAGTGGTGCGTCCGTAGCCATGCGGTCGCGTACGCGATCAACGCGAAGCTCGCGGCGTGGCTCTCCGGGAAGCCGTACTCACCGAACCCGCGGATCTGCTCGAACACGCGCTCGGCGAATTCCTCGGCGATCCCCTTGGCCTTCATCCGGGCGGTCATCCGGGTCCGGTGCCGCTCGATCTTGCCGTGCTTGCGCCAGGCAGCCATGTCGCGGCGCAACTGATCTGCTTCACCCGGGGTGTAGTCGGCCGCGACGACCGCGAGCTTCATGACCTGCTCCTGGAACAGCGGCACGCCGAGGGTCTTCTTCAGCACCGGCTCGAGCGACGGGTGTGGATACTCGACTGACTCCTCGCCTCGGCGTCGCCTGAGGAACGGATGCACCATGTCGCCGGCGATCGGCCCCGGCCGGACGATGCTGATCTCGATCACGAGGTCGTAGAAGGTGCGTGGCCTGAGCCGCGGCAACATCGCCATCTGCGCGCGGCTCTCGATCTGGAACACCCCGACCGTGTCGGCGCGACAGATCAAGTCGAACGTCGCCGGATCAGCCGGCGGGATCGTCGCGAGGCCGAGCTCGATACCGCGATGACGGCGCAGCAACCGGAAGCTCTCGTGACAGAGCGTCAGCGAACCGAGCCCGAGCAGGTCGACCTTGAACAATCCGAGCGCCTCGACGTCATCCTTGTCCCACTGGATGACCGTGCGATCCTCCATCGCGCCGTTCTCGATCGGCACGAGCGAGTGCACGGGTTCGTGACCGAGCAGGAAACCACCCGGATGGATCGACAGATGGCGCGGGAAGTCACGGATCTGCTCGACGAGTTCGACGAGCAGTTCGGTCGTGCGCGCCGTCGGATCGAGGCCGGCATCCCGCAACAGCTCGGACCAATCACCGTCGAACCGATGACCGAGCTTGGCGAGCCGGTCGATCGCGGTCTCGGGCAAACCCAGCACCTTGCCGACGTCGCGGATCGCGGACCGCCGCCGATAACGAATGACGTTCGCGACCATCGCCGCGTGCTCGCGACCATACTTCGCATACACGTGCTGGATGACCTCCTCGCGCCGCTCGTGCTCGATGTCGAGATCGATGTCGGGCGGTTCGCGCCGTTCGAGCGAGAGGAAACGCTCGAACAACAGATCCATGCGCACCGGATCGATCGCGGTGATCCCGAGGCAATAGCAGACTGCCGAGTTCGCCGCCGAACCGCGGCCTTGGCACAGGATCCCCTCGCGCCGGCAGAACGACACGATCTCCCACATCGTCAGGAAGTAGCCGGGATAGTCGAGCTCGTCGATGACTGCGAGCTCGCGCTCGACCTGGGCGCGGACTTCACACGGGATCGTGCCGGAGTAGCGACGCAATGCCCCCTCGAACGTCAGTTCGCGCAACCACTCGATCGAAGTCTTGCCGTCGGGTAACCGCTCGGACGGATAGCGATAGCGGATCTGCTCGAACGAGAACCGGCATCGATCGGCGACCTCGTGCGTTCGCATGACCGAGTCGACGTCGTCGTCGAACAGCCGACGGAACGCGCTGGTCGGGCGCAAGGCGTGTTCGGCGTTCGGCCGGGTGCAGGTGCCCGCGTCGTTCAACGTGCGGCCGGCGCGCAGACAGGCGAACACGTCCTGCAACGGGCGCCGTGCCGGTGTGTGATAGAGGACTTCGACGGCCGCGACGGTCGGAACACCGAGCTTCGCGGCGTCTCGGCGTAGCGCCTCCTCGCGTGCCACTTCCTCGGCCCGGCGATGACGCGTGACCAACGCGTAGAGCCGATCGTCGAACGCCGCGCGCAGCGCAGCACCCGAACAGCGATCCCCGTTCCACAACGCGACCAACCCTTCGGCGTGATCGCAGACCTCCGCACGCGACACCGAGCACCGGCCCTTCGGTGAGCGCAGCCGACCCTGGGTGATCAACCGACACAGGTTGGCGTAGCCCTGCCGTGACGCGGCGAGCAGCACGATGCACGAGCCGTCGTCGATCGACATCGAAGCGCCGGAGATCAGCCGAACCCCGAGTTCCTGCGCGCGGACGTGTGCGCGGACGAGTCCGTAGACGCCATCGCGATCGGTGATCCCGATCGCGTGAAGACCGTGCACGTGGGCCTCCTCGACCAGTTCGTCGGGAAGGCTCGCACCCTCGAGGAACGAGTATCCGGTCTTGCAGAACAGGGGGACGTAGCCGGTGTGCACACCGCAACGATAGCAGACATTTGCCTTCTTTTCGTGTCGGAGCAGAACCAGGAGCCGGACGGGCTACGCTCTCGACCATGCGCGCACGAATCTCGGCGATCTCGCTGGTCGCGATCCTGACGGGTTGCTCTGACGACGGTGCACCGAAACTCGGTGGCGACCTCCACAGCGTCCTGTGGATCCAGACGGCTGCCGAATACGAGGCACTGTGCCATCAGACCTACCGCACGGCCCAGGCCGCGCTGCCGGCGCTCGTTGCGGACACCCGTCACACCGCAGCGCTCGAGCAGACCGGAGACTTCGCCGAGAAGCCCCCGGCGGTGATCGTCGACGTCGACGAGACCGTGCTCGACAACGCGCCCTACAACGCGCGGTTGCTCCGGAATGGCGCCGAGTTCACACCGGAGTCCTGGGCCGAGTGGGTCCGTGACCAACGAGCGGACGCACTGCCCGGCGCCACCGCGTTCTTCGCGGCGTGCCACGAACACGGCGTCACGGTGTTCTACGTGACGAACCGTGACGTGGAACTCGAAGCCGAGACCCGCGCGAATCTGGAGGCCGAGGGCATCCACCTCACCAACGCGGACGTCGACGAGGTTCGGCTGCGCAACGAGTACGACGCCGACGGTTCCGAGAAGTCGCCGCGACGCACGGAGATCGCGAAGGACTACCGGATCATCATGTTGATCGGGGACGACCTCGGGGACTTCCTGCCGTACGCGCGCCAGGCTTCGCTCGAGGAGCGGGCGCAGAACACCGAGAAGTACGTGGCGCGCTGGGGTACGAGTTGGTTCGTGTTGCCGAATCCGATCTATGGGTCGTGGCTGCGGAGGCTCGGGGAGGAGCCGATGCGGTACTTGGACACGGCGAAGTGACGGCCGCGGGTCGTGGTCGACGCGATGGTCGTCGGCTCACTCGGCTCACTCGGCTCAC
>JAGQQZ010000741.1 GCA_020425915.1 Planctomycetota bacterium
CGAGCCCGAGCGAGGGCCCGCCCAACGACCGATCAGAGATCCCCGATCCGCATGTGCAGTCCGCGCGTCATCCCGAATCCTGCCGGACCACAAGGATCGATGCTGACGATCTGCAGATACACGTTCGTCCCGATCTCACACGGGTTCTCCGGGATCGAGCACTCGAACACGTAGCCCTCCGCCGGCACGAACACCGGAATCGCGGCCACGACGGGCAACTGGATCAGCAGCGGGCCACCGAGCAGCGGAACGAACGTCGCTCCTGCTCCGATGCCCCAGACCATCGCCGAGTTCGCGCCCACCGACGCACCGCCGATCGAGATCCGCGGGACGCTGCCGGTCAGCGGCTTGCCGATCATCGTCAGCGAGCGAACGCCATCGCAGCCGGGGGTTCCGGTGCCGTAGTTCTCCCACAGTGCTTCGATGCCGCCGAGGCACTCGCACTTCTCGAACGATCCGTTGATGTCGCCGACCAGGCCGCGAGGCAGCTCACCTTCGGTCGGCTGGGAAACGATCTGGACGTCGAACCAACCGGAACCACCGAACGTGGCGTCCTTGCCGTTCGCGCCGACTCCGATCTGGAACGCCGGTCCACGGCGCGTGATCTGCAGAACCGCGCCGGCGAGCCCGAGCTGACCCGTCAGCGTGCCTTCGAACTGCGCGTAGTAGCTCCAGGTGCCGGGATCGATCGGACCACCGTTGCTCTGGAGCAACGGAACGATCGGGCTCTCGATCTTCGGGCTGCCGGACGGCGGCGTCTGCCACGAGGAGTAGTAGCTGCTGAACTCGACGACGACGCTGAATCGCCAGTCCGGGTTCGCGACGTTGACGATCGCGCCGGTCATGGTCGCGGTCCCGTCGCCGTTCTGGCGGAAGGCCGCACCTTCGAGGACGCGCCAACGCTTCTGCTCGGCTGTCATCCCATCTGCGGAGAGCCAGAACACGCGCTGCTCACCTTCGAGGTTGGTGACGCAGTAGTCCTTGTCGGGGTAGTTGTGGTTCCAACCGCCGGCCCAGGAATGGGCGACGTCTTGGGCGAAGGTCGACACCGCGCATGCGAGCGCGGCCAGGGCAGTGAGGCGGAGGTTCATCAGCGAGTCTCGGGATCGTCAGGGGTTCCTGACGAGAAGAGTACTTCGCGATCGAACCGTGCCGTGGCACCCCGGTTCGTCAACGTCTCGCATCGAGACCGGACGCGCCGATCAGCGCGGCGGTTCGGGTGGCTCGTAGACGTGATCTCGCACCCAACGTCCGCCGTCGGCGCCGAGGAACGGGTCGCCCGCGTGCACCGAGTTGCGGTCACCGGTCGCCGCGCCGGCATCCGGTCGGTGCTCCTTGCCCTCGTACTTGGCCCGGCGGTTGCGCGAAGACAGGATCTCACCGGTCTCGTCGACGAGGAACACGAGGCGGCCGCTCTGCTCGCGGTTCACCGGCCATGCGTAGCAACGCCAGCGCGGATCGGCGCCGACCGTGCCGGTCATTCCGTCGGTCGTCCAACCGCCACCGTCGCGCGGCAACCAGATCTGGAAGAAGTAGCCCGAGTGGCGCGCACAGCCGTCTTCGATCACCTGCTCGAATCGCCGGAGCAACGGCTCGTTCGCAGTGAACATCCCGCCGCCGTTCCGCATCTTCGCTACGCCGAGCAGCTCGCGCATCGACAGCGCCTCGCCGACGCCGTCTCCGTCGCGGTCGACGAAGTGGTGGAACATCGCGACTCGCTGCACGAACACGATCTCCTCGAGCACCTCGCGGACGGAATCCTCGTTGGTCTCCGCGGCCGTCTTGGGTGGGATGCCCTCTTTCTCGGTGTCGCGATGACCCGGCGGTCGGCCGTTGTCCCGCATGCCATGGGACGCGCCACCGGGAGCGGCGAAGTACTCGATCGCTCGGGACGCGCGCGGCTCGGGCCGCCCGCCGCTGAGGGACGGTTCCCGGACAGCCGGTTTTTCGGTCGCATCGCCGCTACACGCGACGACGCCGAGCAGCAGAGCCGGAGCCAAGCGTCGCATCGTCTGATCCGTCGGCACGGCGGGGCGTCCCACTCAACCTGATCCCTCCAGATTCGTGCCGCGACCCGACGATAGTTCCTGCGTGCGCCAGAACCCCGAACTTCGCCGAACGGACCCCGAGGCCGGGATCTCATTGCTCGAGGTCATGGTCGCGGTCGCCGTGATCCTGCTCGGCTTTCTCGCTCTGGGACAGACGATCGTCACGACCCACGCGCTCAAGCGCACCTCGGAGGAACGACGCACCGTGCTGTCGGCGCTCCGAGTGGTCGGCGAGGAACTACGTGTCATGGCCGAGGACGCCGCGGCCTCCGATCCCGACACGTGGGCACAGACGATCGTCGACGACCTGACGAGCGCGACCCGACTCGGGACCATGTTCTCGGTGCGCGGCCTCACCCCGCAGGTCGGACACACGACCGTCGGTGAGATCCGAGTCGTCACGAGCGAACTCACGACCGATGCCGACCTGGGCGTCGAGATCGGCATGCCGAGGGACCTCGACGGGGACGGCGACGTCAACAACAGCAACGTCGTCTCGACCGCGACGATGCTGCCGATGGTGATCACGCTGCGATACCGCGGGCTCGGGGGCGATCGCACGATTCGACGCGGCTTCTACGTGACGAGGTTCTGAGGTGCACCGCTCCGACGAACGAGGCATCTCCCTGGTCGAACTCTCGATCGCCGCCGCAGTCGTGACGATCGTGCTGTTCCTGATCACTTCGAACTCGATGAGCGGCGTCGCGGCTCTGCGCAGCATGGCTCGCGTCACTTCGAACTCGACCCGAGCGGGCGAGATCGTCCACGGCATCGAGAAGCGCGTACGCGGCGGAACGGGTTTCCGGCCGGCGGCGTGGATCGTGACCAACATCGGCGCTTCGGGCGGAATCGACATCGAGGTCGACTCGGTTCGCGGCTTCCCGAACGTCGGCCTCCTCGTCGCCGAACCCGGCACGTCGAACGTCGAGTTCATCCGCTACAACGAGGCGAGTTCGAACGCGGTGGTCAACCGGTTCGGCGCGATCGAACGGAATCAACGCGGCTACTCACCGCGGTCCCATGCAGCCGGCGCCGCACTGCGATGGGCACCATCCGGCGAGGTCCTGTCGGGAACGCCGTCGCCCGGTACGTTCGATGGCCAGAGCGTCTCGTCGGCCGGATCGGTCTACTTCCGTGGCGAGGCGACGGGCTTCGTGTTCCAGCGATCGCTGGTCATCGGCGCCACGCGACAGCTCGGATCGCTCGTGCACGGCACGCCGACACCCGACGGCTGGAACGCGATCTACTACGAACCGGTCTCGACGATCCGTGAAGCCGATCGCGGCTACGACCTCAACCACGACGGGGACAAGTCGGACACGTTCGACCTCGGCCAGCTGCGGTTGCGAACGTGGAGCCCGATCGGCACCTCGACGCAGGTCGACGACATCCCGATCTCTCCGACGTCGATCGTGCAGGAGACCAACGCCTGGGGTCGCGCCGACCTCGACGGCGACGGGATGGCCGACCCGATGTTCCTCTGGCACGACGCGAGCTCGAAGTTGCAGATCCAACTCGTGGTCTGGACCGGGCACGAAGGCCGCCAAAACCAATTCCTCAAAGTCGAGTCGGCCGTACGGCTGAGTCGGTGAGATCCACCATGAGAACGAACAAGCTGCCGAAGCCCGGCCTGCAGTTCCGACTGTCGATGTTCTTCGTCTCGATCACCTGCGTCGCCGCGATGTTCCAGGTGTTCCTGATCAATCGGTCGCTCTACGACATCGCGAAGGTCCTGCCGAACGACGAGGAGCAGGTGCTCGCAGCGCTGCCGGACATCTTCTACAGCGGCATGGCCTGGACGGTGTTCGTACTGATGCCGGTCATGCTGATGTTCGGCATGTTCGTCACCTTCCGCATCGCCGGACCGGTGCGGCGCATGGAGCAGCACCTCGACGACATCGCCAACGGCAAGGACGTCGGCGACTGCCGCCTGCGCGCACGAGACGAGCTGCAGGACCTCTGCGACTCGATGAACCGCGCGTTCCGCGCGCTGCGCGCGCAGCAGAGCGAGTCGACCTCGGTCGCCGCCGAGGACGCCGAACAGCAGAACCCCGAACACGTTCGCAACTGAGCGGGAGAGACCGGCCATGAGGTGGAACACGCTCCCGAGGCGGCGCATGCAGATGCGACTCGCGTCGTACTTCGTCGCGATGGCCGCGTTCGCGGTGTTCTTCCAGGTGTTCCTGACCGATCACGCGATCGCGACGGTCATCGGGACCCTGCCCAACGACCGCGCGATCGCCCGAGCGCTGCTTCCGACCGCGCTCGACGGCGGGCTGTACTGGACGCTCGCTGTCGTGGTCCCGCTCATGGTCACGATCGGGGCGCTCGTGACGTTTCGGGTCGCGGGTCCCGCGACGCGACTGCAGCTCTTCTTCGAACGGCTCGCCAACGGTGAATCCATGGGACCCTGCCGACTCCGCGACCACGATGATCTGCAGGTGCTGTGCGCAGCCACCAATCGCGCGCTCGCGCGCGTGAACTTCCGCAGTATCTCGTCGCGCTCGGGCATGGGCGATCGCACCGAATCCGGCTTCGCGATCATCGTCGCGCTGGTGACGATCGTGATCCTCGCGTCGACGATCTTGACCGCGGTCATGAGCTTCCAGTCGCACTCGACGCAGGTCGAGCGCCGCGGCGAGGACTACGAGCTCGAGGTCGCCGTCGAGAGCGCGACCGACCTCGCGATCCACGAGATCTGGTCGCGGTTCCACGGCACGGTCATGAGCGGCGTCAATCCCGACAGCGTCGAGGGTTTCCGCGACTACCTGTCGAGCATCGGCGCCAACGACCAGGCCGGCGTCGCGAACCCGGTCGGTTACGACGTCCTCGCCACGCTCGGCCTCGACTTCGACGCCGACGGCACGAAGGAGCTCTCGAACGTCACGATCGACGAACTGCGCCTCGTCCGTGTCGACAACGCGAACGACACCGAAGTGCGACTGACCGCGACCGTGTCCGGACGCTCGAACCGCGCCGCCGGTCCCAACGCCGCCGGATGGAAGCGCTCGATCGAGACCACGTTCATGGTCGAACCCGACCTCTGGGGCGGTCTCGAGTTCGCGTTGTTGGCGAACAACGTCAACTGCGTGCTCTGCCACACGACCGTCGATTCGACCGAACGATACTACGCCGCGGGCGGCAGCGGCCCCTACTCACGCATCAAGGTCGGCACGCTCGAGCGCCTCATGATGCGCGACAACGCCGATTCCCAGATCCTCGGCACGCTGTACTCCGGCGGGCCGATCACCGACAAGTCCGGCGTCGCCATCTCGCCGAGCGATTGGGCGAGCCACACGCTGCGGTCGGTGCAGCTCGACTCCGACGGCAAGGTCGTCGAAGACGTCTCGGGCAACCCGGTGTCCGCGCCGATGGTGCCCGCCGACGGCGACACCGAGGAGAACGGGCGCCTCTACGAGAACTACGACGCGACCTCGATGGTCGATGGCGAGCTGCCGGCGACGTTCCCGCCGCCGTTCCCGGACGACGGCGGCATCGACCCGCTGACCGACGATCCGACGCCGACCGTCGGCAACGGCAACCGCATGGTCGACGACAACGAGTACTACGCGGCGACCAAGGAGTTCCACGGCACGATCAGCGGCGGGCAGATCTTCGTGCTCGATCCGGCCGACTCGATCGTCTCGAACGCCGATCTGACGGTGGCGATGACCACCTCGAACAAGACGTCGCTGACGAGCAACACGTCGGGCCAGGTGTTCCTGACCGGAACGGCCGCGAACCCGATCCAGCTCAACGGCTCGGTCGCGATCGACGGCAACCTCGTGATCCGCGGCTACGTCAAGGGCAACGGCCAGATCTGGGTGCGCGGCAACGCATACGCGCCGACCGACGTGCAGTACCTCGACGGCGACGTCAGCGGCAACCGGACCTACGGCACCGCGAGCGACGGCACCGAGAACCTGCTCGTGCTCACGACCGGCGGCAACGTCCTGATCGGCGATCCGACGCTGCCGAACTCACTGAACGCCGCGCAGGCGTCGTTCGTCCAGATGGAACTCGCGACGTTCAATCGCAACGAGTGGGTCAAGACCCAGCCGACGTTGCCAGGCGCGAGCGGCACCGTCACGAACCTCGCCTACGATCCGACCTACGTTCCACGCTACTACGCGATGACGAACGGCGAACCGATCGGCATCTTCAGCAACACCGGCCGCGGCTGGTTCGATGCGACCGGCGAGTGGCACGGCGAGGAACACCCGCAGTACTGGAGTTCGACGTGGCTCGACTTCGCCGACCCGTCGGACCCGCTCGATCCGATCCTCTACGACGCGAGCGGCAACCCGAAGGCCGAGATCCTGTACGTGACCGGCGCGAACTCGTGGATCGCCGACGCGCAACTCACCCGGATGTTCGACCTGATGAACACCGGTCGCTCGCCCGACCCGCTGCAGATCGACATGTTCGCCTACACGAACAACGCGATCTTCGGCATCACGAGCGCGGCGCACGGCAACACCGGCGGCAAGATCCGCGTCAACGGCGGCATCGTCGCTGCCGATGTCGGGCTGCTCGCGACCGAGGGCATCCAGCTCAACTACGACCGCCGCGCGGCGCAGGCGTTGCGCATCCAGGGCAACGAGAGCGTGACGATTCGGCGGAGTTCGTCGGCGATCCTGCGGTGAAGGCGGTGTAGCCGCGGTACGTTTCGTGTCGCGGAGTGCTCGGCTCGCGAGCGCTCGGGATCAAAGGCAAGACGTGGGGGCTCCCCCCGTTTGCCCCGTCACCTTCGCGTCGGTCGCCCTGCGGGCGAGCGACCGACGCGAAGGTGA
>JAGQQZ010000742.1 GCA_020425915.1 Planctomycetota bacterium
CGGACCGCCGAACTCACGAAGGAAGGCACCGACCCCGCCTCGGTCGGCGCGATGCCGTTCGATCTCGTGCAGCGCTACATCAACTACTGGATGTCGGCCAGCATGGACCTGTTCGGTGGCGAGGACTCGACCAACGCCGCCGAGTCGTTCGCCGCGGGCCTCAAGGGTCGCTATCGCGAAGGCGACGGCATCTACAAGGACCCGACCGCGCTGCAGCACACCTACAAGATGCAGGTGCCGAACGGCGACCGCCTCGAGGACAAGGAGATCCCGCTGCGGCGCGCGATGAACGCGCTGTTGCTCGACTCCTACCACGCCGACTGCGAGCGCATCGCGTCGCGCTGGAACCGCGATCTCGAGCGTATGGAGGTCGACTTCCGCGTCGAGCTGCCGAGCGTGCGCTTCAACCGCAACCAGGGCGTCTACTCGCACTACAAGTTCTCGCCGAGCGGCGAGCTGATCAGCGAAGCGGACTGGACTCACAAGCATCGCGAGTGGCTGCCGTCGCAGGCCGATCGCGACTACGTCAAGTCGTGCATGAAGCCCGTCTACGAGCCCGGCAAGTTCGCGAACTGGATCGCACCGCCGGCCCAGGGCGTCAACGACACCTCGCTCGACTTCGAATACGTGAAGTTTCACTGAGTCCCGATGAGTGACGAAACCAAACTGGTCTACGTCTGCGACGGTGGTGACTGCACCGAGCGCGGTTCCGGCGACATCCACGAGACGTTGAAGCAGCACCTGCTCGAGATCGATCCCGACGAGGAGAAGGTCCGGGTGCGGCGCTACCCCTGCTTCGGGGGCTGCGAGTGCGGCGTCAACGTCACGGTGGCACCGGACCGCGTGTTCTACAGCCAGGTCACGCTCGCCGATCTGCCCGACATCGAGAAGCACTTGCTCGGTGAGGGGCCGAAGGTCGAGCGGTTGACCGGCAAGGTCGACCCAGAGGTCGAGGACATGGCCTTCATGATGCTCGACTCGCCGTACTGAGTGCCCGGAATGAAACTCTCGAACACCTACATCCCGTACGGCTCCTACTGGAGCAGCCCGTTCTGCCGCTGGCAGGGTTCCCTCGCCGGGCAGAACTCGCTCGAACTCGCGGCGCTCGCGACGCGCTCGTTCTTCGAGCGGAAGAGCGTCGCGTAGGGAACGAGTGTAAATGTCGGGGGTGGCCGTATCATTAAGAAGAAAAACAGCTTCTACGGCGCGCCCTGGCTCGCGGGCATGATCGGCCTCGGCGGCCTGACCGGACCGATCGTCGCGCAGGCGTGCGCCACGTCGGCGCGCGCGATCGCGACCGCCGCGGGCGAGCTCGAGACCGGGATGCGCGAGTGCGTGCTCGGCGTGACGTGTGATCGCACCAGCAACGGTCCGCACATAGTCTACCCGAACCCTAACGGGATCGGTGGTATGGGCGACACCGAGGAGTGGGTCTGGGACAACTTCAACCGGGACCCGCACGCCGGCGGTCCGATGCTCTCGACCGCCGAGAACGTCGCCAAGGAGGCCGGCATCTCGACCGAGGAGCAGCACGCGATCGTGCTGCTGCGGAGCGAGCAGTACCAGAACGCGCTCGCGAACGACCGCGCGTTCCAGAAGCGCTACATGCTGCCGTTGGAGATCCCGATCAACCGCAAGAAGACGCTGACCGTCGAGGCCGACGAAGGCGTGTTCCCGACGACCAAGGAAGGGCTCGACAAGTTGCGCCCGGTCGTCGACGGCGGCACGGTCACGTTCGGCGCGCAGACGCACCCCGCCGACGGCAACGCCGGCATGATCGTCTGCACGAAGGAGCGTGCCGACGCGCTCAGCGCCGACAAGGCCTTGAACGCCCAGGTCCTGTCCTTCGGCTCGTCGCGCGTCGAGAAGGGCTTCATGCCGAAGGCCGTCGTGCCCGCTGCGCGCCAAGCGCTCGCGAACGCCGGGATCGACTTCTCGGACCTCGCGGCGATCAAGACCCACAACCCGTTCGCGGTCAACGACGCCTACTTCTGCAAGGAGACGGGTGTCGACGCCGAGAAGATGAACGACTTCGGTTCGCCGCTGGTCTACGGCCACCCGCAGGGTCCGACCGGCATGCGCGTCATCGTCGAACTCATCGAGCAACTCGCGATGCAGGGCGGCGGCTACGGCTTGTTCGCTGGGTGCGCGGCTGGCGACACGGCGATGGCGCTGGTGTTGCGGGTCGGCTAGTCGTTCCGACTGTCTGCTCGGCTCCCTCGGCTCGGGATCGAAGGTGACGGGGCGACCGGGGCGAGCGGAGCGGACTCCGGACCCAGGGGGTCGGTTCCTCCGCGGCGGGCGCCTGCCAACATCGGGAAAGCCGATGCCTGCCAGCCATCGGGATTCCCGATCGTGGCGGGCGCCCGCCGCCGGGATCAGAACGCCGATGCCGGCCATCGAGATTCCCGATCGTGGCGGGCGCCCGCCGCCGGGATCAGTGCCATCCGGCGGGCGCCCGCCAAGCCGAACACTCCGTTCGCGCACG
>JAGQQZ010000062.1 GCA_020425915.1 Planctomycetota bacterium
AGGACCGAGGAGTGAGACCGACGGCGTCCTGCGAGTGGATTACCACGTCGCCGTCGAGGTCTTGACGACGTTCTGGAGCCGCCGCGGTCAGACGTGGTTCATGACGCGCATCGACCTACCCACGCCGGAGTTCGACGACGTGCAGGAACGATTCCTCGACGCCTGGAAGCGCTCGGACCCGACTGCGATCGCGAGCTTCTACTCCGTCGAGAACCGCACCAACGTGGTCGAGACGCTGACGCGATCGATGGGACAGTTGGGATGGGATCGACTCCCACCGGTCGTCGAATCGCTGGTCGAGGGCGAAGGCGACACACGCGCCGTGACGCTCGCGACGGAGCGCGGCGACGTGAAGACGCGTTGGCAGGTTCGCAACGACGGGAGGTGGGGATTGACCCTCCTCGACCTGCCGAATCGCTGACACTCGATCGAGCCATCCAGCGATGGCGAAACCGGCCATGGACTCGCCGCGCGGATTTCCTGCATCCGTCGACCGGCGTGACGCGAAACCGAGTTCCCGATGGGCAACTCCAAGCACGCGACGCCTCGCCCTCCACTCGTCGTGACGCGACGGCCTGCACCCAAGACCGTCGTTCGTAGCGGTCCATAGCGGATCGCCGACGGCCGCGCGCGGATCCTCCGCGCGCCGCGTGTGTACGCGAGTCCGGGATTTCCGTCTCGAACTCGATCCGGCTTCCGAGCTCCATTCGAAGGACACCACATGACGACTCTACGCACCGTTCCGTTCAACCTCTCCGACGACGTCCGCGAACAGACGATCGGCAATCTGCAGTCTTGGTTGCCGAGCCTCATCGGGCTCACGCTGCGCCTCAAGCAGGCGCACTGGAACCTGCGCGGCGTTCGCTTCAAGTCGGTCCACGAACAACTCGACGAGATCCTCGCCGACGCGCGCGACGCCGTCGACGATGTCGCGGAGCGTATCGTGACGCTCGGTGGCGCTGCCGACGGCGTTCCGTCGACCGTCTCGTCCTACGCCGGGTTCGGGCCGTTCCCGGCTGGCCTGTTGAGCGTCGAGACCGCGATCGACACGATCTGCTCCGATCTCGCGGCGGTCGTGCGCGACGGCCGACGGCACATCGGCTCGATCGGCGAAGTCGACCCAGTCAGCGAGGATCTCGCGATCGGGATCGTCGGCGCGGTCGAGAAGCACCATTGGATGCTGCACTCCCAGCGCGAGGCGGACTGACGCGCCGCGGTTGCTCCGAGTCAGGACACGTAGAACGTGTGGCCGCCGCAATCTCGAACCGTGCGCTCGGCCGCGTCGCTGCTCTGCTGCTCGACGGCCAGCGTGAGGACGGTCGCACCGCGTTCGAGCGCTCGCTCGGTCCGCGCGAGCGCCCCGTCGAGCGAAGAGTCGGCTCGGCGCACGACCGCGAGCGTGGCGACGAGCACACCGATCCAGCCGAACGCCATCGTCATGGAGAATCCCGTGAAGCCCAGCACCTCCCAGAGGTCGAGGAGCGCGCCGACGGCGACGAAACCGACGAAGGTGAGTCCGAACACGTTCAAGACGTCGAACTCGGCTCGGTCCTGCACACCGGTACCCGCGAGATCGGAGCCCAGCAGCAGGTCGATCTCGTCGCGGTGGACTCGGACCCTGGCGGCCGGCAGGTCTCGCAGCCGGTCTCCCGTACTCGCCGCTGCCGCGGCGCTGGAGAACTCCGCGATCAAGAAGCGCTTCATGCAGCCATTGTCGCACGGATCCGATTCCCGGATGCGGCGAGGCGCTGCGACCGGAGACAGCACCCCGAACCGCCGTCGACGAACTCCCGACCTGATCGCGGAGTGACGATCCCTTGTTCGACGGCGTTCGACATGGAGACTCTCCGATCGTGAACGCTGGTGTGCGGATCGGTCTCGAGGCGAATCTCGAATCGGCGAACCAGACGCTGGACGACCAACGGAGATCGCCGCTCGCGCGGCGCGACGACGAATGACGAGCGACGTGCTGGTGCGCCTCGATGCCGTCGACCATTCCTACGACGAGGGCTCGACCCGACGACAGGTCCTTCGCGGTGTCGACCTCGAGGTCCGGTCCGGGGAGCGCCTCGCGCTCCTCGGGCGTAGCGGGTCCGGCAAGTCG
>JAGQQZ010000743.1 GCA_020425915.1 Planctomycetota bacterium
CCCAGCACGGAGAACTTGTCGTCGCCGGCGGCGTCGCTCGCCACGCCGACCGCCGGACCGATCGCCACTCCGAGCGACCCACGGCCCACCTCGTACACGTCGTCGCCGCCACCGTCGCGGATGATGCCACAGCCACCGTCGAGACCGACGCCACACGCGAGACCTCGCGCGATCCAGCGGTCGTTGCCGGCCAAGTCGACGCACACGCCGACACCGCCCGGAAGTTGCCCGTGGATTCCAAGACCCGCGCCGAAGCCGAAGCTCGTCGTGATCGACTCGCCGAAGATCTCGTTCGGATGGCCGCCCAGCGTGCGTTCGTCGTCGCCGGCCGCATCGAAGTAGAATCCGACCCCACCCGGGAGCGCGCAGCCGAACGCTTCTGCCGCCGCGACGAACTTGTCGCTTCCGTCGACGTCCATGCAGATCCCGAGCCCGGCGAGCGCGGCACCGCCGCCCAGGGTTCCGATCTCGTAGTCATCCTTCCCGGCGAGGTCGATCATCATGCCGACACCGGCAGCGCCGAAGCCGAGGCACCGATCTCCCCCGCGGTAGACGTCGTCACCCTCGAAATCGAGACAGAGTCCGATGCCGAAGGTCGCCGACCCGAGACCATCGTTGATCGCCTCGTACCGGTCGTTTCCCGCCAGGTCGATCGTGACGGCGAGTTGGCGCATCTCGCCGGCCCCGCCGGCAGGCCCGCGGTAGATGTCGTCACCACCGAGATCGACGATCACGTCGACCTGGGAACACTCGTATTCGTTCGGCCCCGGCCCGCCGACGACCATGCGGCCGAACGTGGTCTCGCGGTCGTAGAGCACATCCCCGCGCACACCCTCGATCGAGCGGGGCGGGCCGGCTTCCTTCTTCACGAGCTGACGCAGCAGCTTGGCGTCGGACCAACGCATCGATGCCGCGAGCAACCGACGGGCGAGCACGACGAGCTTGTCTCGCTCGGCCCGTCCGACCCGTTCGAACCGCTCGGCGACGAGGTCGCGCGTCGCCTTGTCCCATGGCTCGTGCATTCCGACGACCCGGACCTTGTCGAGCACGGCGTGCAACCGAGCCGATGTCGTCTCGATGTCGCGACCGGATCCGATCGCCTTGACCACGTCACGATGCAGATGCTCGCAGAGGCGCTCGAACTCGCGTGGATCGATCGGCTTCGACTTCACCTTCGGGACCGACTTGTCGGCGAGGCGGGCGACCAGTTCGAGCATCGCGTCGGGAGCCCACGAATCCGGACCCGCGAAGGTCAAGTCGGCGCGCACGAGATCCAGCACACCCACACCAGATCCGCGCAGCTGCGTCACGTACTCGGGCGCGTCGACCGACCGGATCGCGACGCGTTCGACGGCGGCCAAGCGCGCCTGCACGGCGTCGACGGCGGCGGTGAGCTGCTGCTCCGCGTGCGCGGCGCGGATCGCATCGGCCACGCGCGCGTCCTGAGGAGCGAGTGCCGTGACCATGAGCGTGAGAGTCGTCCACATGCGAGATCTCCGATCCGCCGGCCCGTCTCAGCCGACGACGTTCGACCGCTTGAGTATCCAGTCGCCAGCGAACTCGATCACCCACAGGCTGCCGAGATCCATGTCCCAAGTTCGCATTTGGGCGAAATCGTAACCGCAGAGCGTGGCGAGCCCGTTCTTCAACACGCCCTTGTGCGCGACGACGAGGAGATCCCCATCGGGATGCCGAGCGATCACGTCACGGAAGGCAGCCGACACGCGCGCACGAAACCCAGCGATCGAGTCACCGCCGGGGAACTCGGTGGCGCGTCCTGCTTGCCACTCCTCGAACCACGCGGGATCGGCGTTCTCGATCTCGTCGATCGTCATCCCCTCGAAGACCCCGAAGTCGAGCTCGCGGAAGCTCGGCTCGGACTCGACGATCGCGGGCGGCTCCTGCAGGGACTCGAGGAGGATCGCCGCCGACTGGCGCGCACGGATCAGCGGCGAATGCACGACGGCCTCGAATCGTTCGCTCGCGATCAGCGGACCGAGCCGACCGACCTGGTCGCGCCCGAGCTCGTCGAGTTCGAGATCGGTCGCGCCGTAGAAGCGGATCGAGGACGCGCCGACGGTCTCGCCGTGGCGCACCATGAAGAGCCGCCGCGTCACGGCCGGTCAGGCAGCGAGCATGGCGGCGATCACGACGAGCGCGACCGTGATCGTCGCGAGCA
>JAGQQZ010000744.1 GCA_020425915.1 Planctomycetota bacterium
AAACGGGGGGAGCCCCCGCGTCTTGCCTTTGATCCCGAGCGTTCGTGAGCCCCGCGAGATCCTCAGACCTCAGTCCCCGACCCCGGCGCTACTTCCCTTCGGGAGCCGCCGCCGCACTCACCGACTTCCACTCCGGAATCCGATCCAACCGCGGCGCGCCCAGCGCCAGCATCGCCATCGCGGTCGAGTAGCTCTTCGACCGCGGGAAGATCCGGTCGTTCCAACCGCCGTCCGCTTCCCGCGTGCTCCAGAGGGTCTCCTGCATCTTCTTGCGCAGCGCCTGTCGATCGACGCGCGGCAGGTACTCGATCGCGAGCGCCGCGTAGGTGTGCGCGTACATGAAGTAGTAAGGAGCCACACCGTACGGCGCCACGTGCGTGCCCTGCTGGCTCTTCCGCACGAGCAGATCCTCGTAGTGCGCGAAGAACGCGTAGACCGCGTTGCGCAGCCGCATCTCGTCGCTGCGGCCGGCGAGGAACAGACAGAGTTCGGCGATCGCCGCCCGCGCGCAGGCGCCGGGCATCGCGACCGGGCCGTTTGCGGTGCCGGAGTAGATGAACGAGCCGGTCTTCGTCCGCGCCGCATCGAGGCCGTCGAGGGCGCGTTCGACCATGCCGTGGTCGAACTCGTAGCCCATCTCGCGGGCCTGGTAGAGCGCCAGCAGGGTCGAGCCGGTCATGAACGGGCTCAGCGAGTTGCCGGCGTAGTTCCAGCCGCCCTGTCCCTTGACCTCGTTGGCCGCGAGGCATTCGAGGAGGTGGGGGATCATCTTCTCGACGCGCTCCGTGTACTTCTCGGGCAGCAGGTCGTGCCGCTTCGCGAACAGCAGGAAGTCGAGTGCGTAGGTGTGCGCCCAGCCGCGGACGTCGTAGCCCTCCTTCGGGCCCGGGGCGAGCTTCTCGTTCGACTCGAGCTCGTCGAGCATGAACCCGATCGCGTGCTCGACGGACTGCCGGGCGGCTTCGTTCTGCGAGTACTTCGAATCGATGCAGAGTGCGTTGCAGACGATCGCGGTGCCGCCGACGCGATAGCCGGGTGGGATCCGGCCGTCGGGCGCGATGCGGTAGACACCCTGGTAGGGCCACTCGGCCTTCGATCCGGATTCCGCGCGGATCTTCGCGAGGCGTTCGCGCTCGCTCTCCTGCCAGCCGGGGACCTTCTCGTCCGGCATCGGCGGGACCGGTGCGTCGGGGACGTAGTTCTCCTGACTCGCGATCAGCAGGTTCGCGCCGGCCGTGATCGCACCGTCGACCGACGGGCGGTCACGCTGCGCGAGGATCGTCGCGGGGGTGATGAGGGCGAGCGAGAAGGACAGCAGGAGCGAGGAGTCGCGCATCGGCATCGAGATCCTGGGTGGTTCCGGACGCCGCGATCGTAGCGACTGACCTGCGCTACGCGGTCTTTTCCTCGTATTCGCCGCCCGGCGCCGACTGCTTCCACAGGTAGGTCGAGGTCCACTCGTTGAGGATGACCTCGGGGTTCGGCGGGTTGAGGCTGCGGATCTTCTCGCGCCACTCGAGCATGAGCTCCGGCGTGAGGTCCTTCGGCACGTAGATCGGCGCGTCCTGGTGGACGTAGTCCTTCCAGTTCCAGGTCAGCACGGTGCCGGTGCGCGCGGCGATGCCGTTGAAGTGCAGTGCGGTGCCCGGATACGGGCTCATGAACTGACACAGCGCCCAGGTCGGCTTGATCTCGGCGACGAGGTTGTAGGTGTCCTGCAACGCGGCTTCGGTCTCGCCGACGTGGCCGATGATCAGCAGCGCGACGACCGGCACCTTGTGCTTGTGGTGCAGCGCGAAGATCTCCTTCACGCGGTCGAGCTTCTGCTTCTTGTTCTCGATGTCGAGGACCTCCTGGTTACCCGACTCGACGCCGTAGGAGATCATCACACAGCCGGACTCCTTCATCTTGACGAGCTTCTCCTCGTCCATCTGGTCGACGCGCGCCAGGCAGGAGTAGGTGATGTGAAGCGGCTTCACGCGCTCGCAGAACTCGTAGAGCACCTTGCGGTTCGCGGTGAAGATGTCGTCGTGGATACCGAACGCGGAGACGCCGTACGTGTTCTGGATCTCCTCGACCTCGCCGACCATCTGGTCGACGGTGCGGAAGCGGACGTTGCGGCGCCAGAACGTCGGTGACGCGCAGAAGTCGCAGTTCGCCGAGCAGCCGCGCGAGAACATCACGCCGCCCATGTCGTTGTATTCCGGGTTCTTCGAACCGTCCTCGAGGGTCGGCTCGATCGGCATCAGGTCGCGCGCCGGCGGCGGCAGCTGCTCGAGGTCGACGAGGCTGCGCTTCGGCGTCTGATAGGCCTTGCCGCTCTCGTCCTTGAGCCACATGCCGTTGACCTTCGACACGTCGCCACCGGAGAAGTGCACGCGCAGGAACTCGAGGAAGGTGATCTCACCCTCGGCGTTGCAGATGAAGTCGACGTTGCCCGTGTCGAAGACTTCCTGCGGCATGTAGGACGGGTGGATGCCGCCCATGATCGTGACCACGTCCGGCCGCACGGCCTTGATCTTCGCGAGCAGTTCGTAGCTGCGGTGGATCTGCCACGTCATCGACGTGAGGCCGACGACGTCGTAGTCCGACTCGACGATGTCCTTCAGGAACTCGTCGTCGTCGAACCGTTCGTAGATCCAGTCGCGAATTCGGACGTCGTGCTCGAGTCGCGTCGTCGCGGCGAGTGCGAGCAGTCCCATCGGGAGGTTGCGATCGCCCGGTGCCGGCTCGGGTCCTGGATTGACGAGGAGGACCTTGAGCCGCTTGTCGAGCGGCGGAGCGATCATTTCGGGAAGCTGCATCGGAGCGGTCGGGCGAATGCGGTCGTGGGTTAACACGATCGGGAGGGCGGGTGTGGTGTCTGTCTGAGGATACCACCCCTTCGTCTCGTATCGAGAGCCCCCGGACGGGTGATCGGTCGAACGAAAGCCGAAACGACGACGGTATCGGGCGTTCCGGGCCGGCAGGGCGTCAAACGCGGGCCGAACCGGGCCGGATTCGGGGTCCGGCGCGCGCCCGTCGAACTCAGCGTCCGCGGGGTGGGGCGGCGGATTCGTCGCCGGACGAGCCAGCCAGCCACGGTTCGAGCACGTCGAGCAGCGCTGCCGTGAACCGCGGCGCGTCGCTCCAGTCGAGGTGGGACGTGTCCGGGCACACGAAGTGGGCAGTGCGCGGGTCGTCGGCGAAGTGGAACGTCCGGACGCCGGTGAGATCGGCGAGGCGGTCCCAGTAGTCCGCGCGCGGATAGTAGTGCTCGGTGATCGCGACGTGCTCGCCGCTGGTGGGGAAGCGCACGAAGATCACGCGCCCGCCGCGCGCCTCGATGGCTCGGATCCAAGGCACGATGTCGCGCACGTCCTCGGCCCAGCGCGCCGGTGACGGGATCGTCCGGTTCGCAAGGCCGCGACGGGTTCGTTCGATCCGCCAGGTGCGCAGTCGTTCGACGTCGGTCGCCGAGAAGTCGATGACCATCGAGCGATCGCCGTTCACGGTCACGTAGTCCGGCGTCGGCAGCGGGCGGCGGAGCGCCAGGTCGATGGCGACGCGTGGCAGCGCCAGCTTCGGCTGGAGCGAGGCCATGCGCGCACGGAACCACGGGGCCAGGTCCAGCTCGAGCCAGCCCGCGAGCGCGTCGCGGTGATGGTAGGCATCGACGTACTCCTGCTGTGCGTCGAGCTCGCTCGGCTCGAACACGTGCGGCACGACCGAGCACAGGATCGTGCCGTGGAAGTCGTCGTCGCCGGCGAGGTCGCGCAACGTAGCGAGCGGCGGCAGCCCGCTGACCGCGAGGTTGACGAACTCCTGGTCCGGGCAACGCTGCCGGAACGTCTCGCCGCAGAACCCGGCCTGCGCGCGCGACTGTCCGACGAGGACGAACGCGTCGCCGGTCGCGCGTGCGCGCGCCTCGACCCAGGGTTCGACCTCGGTCCCGGTTCCGTTCGTCGTCGGTCGATGACCGCGGCTGCGCCAGAACACCTCGAGGCCGGCGCTCGCCGCCACCGCGAGTCCGAGCGCGGCGAGCCAGATCACGGCCCATGGCGCGACGGGTGCGCGTTCGGCCGGTCCTGGATCAGAACTGGAAGTAGAGGAACGCACGCTGGTCTCCGGGCGAGTGGATGACGAGGACGAGCAGGCAGCTCGCGAACAGCGCCTTGCTCCAGTGCGGGAGCCGCGCGACGGCGAGTTCGAGGCGGTCGTTGCGCAGCGCGGCGTGGCTGAGCAGGAGCGCACCCATGACGACGTGGACGGTCATCGCCTGGGCGCGCGTCAGGCCAGCGCCGATCTCGGATCCGAAGCCGAGCATCGCGGTCGAGATCTCCCAGGCCTGGTCGAACGACTCGGCGCGGAAGAACACCCAGGCGAGGCAGACGCACGCGAACGTGGCCGCTCCGAGTGCGAGCCGTCCGAGGGCCGTGCTCCAGAACCTGCGCTCGGGCAGATGGCGTCGCAGCCACCGTTCGACGACGAGGAAGGCCCCGTGCAACCCGCCCCAGACGACGAAGGTCCACGACGCGCCGTGCCACAGCCCGCCGATCAGCATCGTCGCCATCAGGTTCCCGTGCGTGCGCATCGCGCCGCGTCGGTTTCCGCCGAGCGGGACGTACAGGTAGTCGCGCAGCCAAGTCGAGAGCGAGATGTGCCATCGCCGCCAGAAGTCCGAGAACCCGATCGCGGCGTACGGGAAGCGGAAGTTCTCCGGCAGGCTGAAACCGAGGCACATCGCGGCACCGATCGCGCACGACGAGTAGCCGGCGAAGTCGCAGAAGATCTGGCCGGCGAACGCGACGGTTCCTTGCCACGCGGCGGTGCCGGACGGGCCGAAGCCGGTGCCGTAGACCTGGTCGACGATCGGGGCGAGCAGCGCGTCGGCGACGACGACCTTCTGGAACAGCCCGAGCAGCAACAGCATGAGTCCCCAACCGAACTGGTCGCGGGTCGCACGTCGCGGCTCGACGCACTGCGGCAGGAAGCACGTGGCGCGGACGATCGGCCCGGCGACGAGCTGCGGGAAGAACGTCACGTAGAGCGCGAAGTCGAGGAACGAGTGCCACGGCTTCGCGCGACCGAAGTACACGTCGAGCGTGTACGACAGCGTCTGGAACGTGTAGAAGGAGATGCCGACCGGGAGCAGGATGTCCAGCGCCGGGGGCTGGTAGACGACGCCGCACGCCGACAGCAGGGCCTGCAGGTTCTCGAGCGCGAAATTGCCGTACTTGAAGAACGCGAGCAGGCCGAGATTGCTGACGAGGCTCAGCACGAGCCAAGCTCGTTTGCGCCGACGATCCTCACTGATCGCGATCCTCTGCGCGGCGGTCCAGTCGACGAGCGTCGACAGCCACAGCAGTACGACGAACGGCGGGTTCCAGGCGGCGTAGAACAGGTAGCTGGCCCAGAGCAGGCTGTGCTTCTTGAGTCGCCAGGAGATCGGCGAGTAGTGCACCGCCAACACGACGGCGAAGAACACGAGGAACGTGGAGGAGTTGAACAGCACGGCGTCGGCTACTCCTCACGTCGCGGCCAGCTGCCGCCGCGCAGTTCTCGGATCAGGAACCACGGCGAGCCCCAAGCCAGCCAACTGGTCGACACGAACACCGCGGTCAGCACGGCCAGCTTGACGGCGATCCCGCGCGCGGAGATCTCGTCCCCGTCGGTGAAGAGGGGGATCAGCGAAGCCACGAATCCCGTCACGAACACCGCGGCGAACCGACCGTACGGCCACGCGAACGGCGCGTGCCGCCGGATCATGAACGCGACGACGACGAGGAACAGGAGCTGCCCGAGCAGCGTCGCGATCGCGGCGCCGTGGATGCCGAACGGCCCGATCAGCACCGCGTTCGCGATCGCGCCGAAGCCGATGCTCGCCAGCGTGACGAGGCCGACGCGCCGCGACGTCGAGCGTTCGAAGAACAGCACGTTGCTCAGCAGGCCGTAGATGCCCGACGCGACGAAGGCGAACGCGAGCAGCGGCACGACGCCGCTGGCGTCGCGGTACGCGTCCGACGCGAACAGCGCGACGACCTCGGGAGCAGCCAGCGACAGCGCCGTGGCTCCGAACGTGTAGAGCACGACGAGCGTCAGCCCGAGATTGCGGATGTTGTCGAGCCGACGCGTGTCGTCCTCGTGCATCGCCCGCATGAACAGCGGGTTCAGACTCTTGTGGGCCGAGACGCAGCCGATCTGCACGAGCGAGCTGAGCTGGAACCCGATGTGGTAGACCCCTGCTGCGGCCGTACCCAGCAGGTTCACGAGGAACATCCGGTCGAGGATCGTCCGGAACGCGGTGCCGACCGTGTGCACGAGGATCGGGCCGCTGTAGCGCAGCGACCGGGCGGCGTGGTGTCGGTCGAAGCAGAGTTCGACGCGGCCGCGCATGCTGAACAACACGCCGGCGAACACGACGGCGGCCGCAATCAGGTGTGCGGTCAGCACGCCTTCGGCCTTCCAGCCGAGCCCGGCGACCAGGCCGATCGCGAGTAGGGTCCGCGACAGTGCGCTGCCGACGGTCGCGATCCCGAACGCCGTCGGGCGGCGCGAGGTCTGCAGGACGAGCAGGTAGACGTTCACGAACGGCTGCACGGCGGCGATGCCGACGCCGATCGCCATCAGCGGCCAGAACGGGATGCCGTCGAGTAGCGGCGTCAGCAACACGTCCCCGACGACGAGCAGCGCGGCGCCGACGACGAGGGACGTCGAGAGCACGGTCGTCAGCGCGGTGCCGACGAAGCGGCGCAGCTCGGGTGAGCCCTCGGGGTGCTCGTGGTAGAAGCGAATGATCGCGGCTCCTTGGGCGAGCGCGAGCAACTCGTGGAGGACGATGCCGATCATCGTCACCGCGGCGACCGAGCCGTACTCGGCGGGCGTCAGCGCGTGTGCGTAGATCGGTAGGAGGACGAAGCCGATCGCCTTGTTGATCAGCGCCGCGCCGGTGTAGATCGCCGACGACTTGCCGAGTGCGCGGCCGATGCCGCGACCGCTCTGCGGCGAGACGTCGTGTTCGACCGCCGGCTTCGGAGGATCGAGCTGTTGCGTCGTCATCCGCGGTCCTCGAGGATCGCAGCGAGCGCGGCGCGCGCGTTGCGAATGGCGTCCGGCGCGAAGAACGTGTCGACGTTCGGAGGGGTCGGCAGTGGAGCGACCGGAGTTCGAGCGATCTCGTCCGCGCCGTCGACGAACTCGGCCTCCTCGCAGGCGGCGACCATGCCGGCGAGTGCCGTGTGTCCGGGCAGGCGCACGACGCGGGTGCGGAGTCCGAACGCGAGGCCTTCGAACAACGCCGTCGAGTAGACGCCGACCTGGACCGTCGAGGTCGCGAACAGCTCGTAGAGATCGGGGCCGCTCGCATCGACGACCCGAACCGTCGACGTCGCGAGGTCCGGATAGTCCTCGCGCCAGCTCGCGAGCTCGCCGGGGTGCAACTTGTAGACGACTTCGGCATCGGTGCGCCGGGCGACCTCGACTGCGATCCGCGACAGCTCACGGCCGATCGACCGCTGGGAGACGAACACGATGCGCGGCTCGCGCCGAGTCGTCCGGGCCTCGGCGCGGATCGCATCGAAGTGCGCGAACCCGACGTCGAAGCTCCGCTCGTCGGGGACGGGCAGCGCGGCAGCACTTCGCCAGTAGCTGCCGAACGTGAACAGGTAGTCTGGTGCGAGCTGCTTGCGGGCGTGTGGGAAGTGGTAGCCGAGGTTCTGGTCCGAGATCACGCCGTGCTGCAGTTCCACGGTCGGGATGCCGAGCGAGCGACAGGCCTCGATCGGGATCTCGTTGCCGTAGCCGACCACGACGAACATGACGCGGGGACGCACGCGGCGGAGCAGCATCCGCCACCAGGGCAGCTGCGCGCGGCGCAGCGCGAGCTTCGCCTCGACGATCGACGTGAGTGGGAGGTCGATTTCGAACGTGCGCCGCAGATCCGAGCCGATCGCGTCGACCTCGCGCCGGTCGGCGGCGCGGAGCGGTGCGCGTTGCAGCACGCGGAGTCCGGCGGCTCCGAGCGCGAGCGCGTCGAGGTGTGCGATCCGCCGCGTGCGGACCGGCCACGCATGTCGGTGGTGGAACGGTCGCTCGACCAGCAGCGCGTCGGGGTCGAGCGCTTCGATCAGCGGATCGCAGTAGGGGTCCGCGAACCGTCCGTCGGCTTCGCGGCGCCGGCGTGGATGACCGAGGAACAGGAGGTCCGAACGACCGGCGAGGAACGGGTTGTGTGCGACGAGGCTCTTCGCGATCCCACGCGCCTCACGGAGGTGGGCGCGCACCGAACGGTCGATCGTCGCGTGCTTCTCGTCGAGCGATCCGGTCGCCGCGAGCACGCGATCGTGGACTTCGGTGCGGACGAACTCCCACGCCGGGCAGTCGCCGAACCGCCGCGCGAACAGATCGTGCCGCGCCTCGAACTCGAGGAACCGGTCGCGGACCGCATCGAGCCGCGTGTCGGTCGCGCGGTCAGATGCGCTCGGGTGTGCGATCGACGTCGGCATGCGTCGTCGCTCCCTCCTGCGTCGCGGGGATGACGACGCGATCGACCCATTCGCGCAGGCAGCCGCGGCCGCCTTCGCGCTCGCAGACGTGATCGACGACCGCGCGGACGCGATCGGTCGCGGTTGCGGGGCACGCCGACCAGCCGACCGCGAGCAGCAACTCGAGGTCGTTGAGATCGTCGCCGATGTAGGCGACTTCCGAGAGGTCGAAACCGCGCTCCGCGCACAGTCGCGTGACGACGCCGAGCTTGTCGGTGACGCCCTGGAACACGTGGTCGGCCTTGACCTTGCGCGCTCTGGCCGCGTTCAGCGCGACGTTCTCGGCGGTGACGATGCCGGTCTCGATGCCGGCATCGCGGAGCAGTTCGAACGCCTTGCCGTCGAGTGTGTTGAAGCGCTTCAGCTCGTCGCCGGACTCGCTGTAGTACATCCCGCCGTCGGTCAGCACACCGTCGACGTCGGTCAGCACCAGGCGGATCGCGCGCCGGTTCCCGCGTGCGGCCGCGTGCTTGCGCATCAGGAGTTCGCCGATCTCCCAGTCCTCGGGCTCGTCGAGTTCGAGTGCGGTGTGAGGGGGCATCTCGAACGGCTCGATCGAGCCGGAGATCCGGTTCTTCGACGCGAGGACGCGGCCGATCGTGCTGACGTAGAACGCGCCGTTCTCCATCAGCGTGCCGTCGAAGTCCTGCCGCCGCGGACGGGCGTCGGGGTCGTAGTTGATCGCGTGCCCGTCGTCGCTCCAGAAGAACCGACGCAGCCGGACGCACGACAACATCGAGTCGGTCGAACCCTCCTCGAAGCGCGCGAGAGCTCGGTCGAAGTCGTCGGCGGTCGTGAACGGCGACGTGGCCTGGACGAGGACGAACGCGGCCGACGGATCGGGTCGCGTCGCCTCCAGGAACTCGAGCATCGCGCTCTCGGTCGTCGCGCGGTCGGTCGCCGAGGCCTCGCCGCGGCGCCAGACCTCGACCTTCGTGAACTCGAACGACTCGACGATCTGCATGACGTCGGGGCAGTCGGTCGAGACGACGACGCGGTCGACACGCGCGGAATCCTCGAGCGCGCGCAGCGTCCACCACACCAGTGGTCGACCGCAGAACGGGCGGACGTTCTTGCCCGGGATGGCCTTGCTGCCACCGCGCACCGGCACGAACGCCAGCGTGTTCACGACGTCACCGTCGGCGCGGCGACGTGCTTGAGCTTCTCGCGCTGCTCCTGCTCGATCTCGAGGATCTCGGTGTCCTTCCGCGTCAGCGCCTTGTGCGTCGCGTGCAGGTCACGGACCAGCTTCTGCAGCCCGGTGGGTTCGAGCGATGCCGCGTGGTCGGTGCCCTTCCACGTGCGGTCCTTCGTGAAGTGTCGCTCGATCCAGCGAGCCCCGAGCGCGTACGCCGCGACGTCGACGGCGATGCCGAGGTGGTGGCCGGAGAAGCAGACCGAGTGCACACGGTCGCCATAGGCCTCGTAGAGTCGGTTGATCTCGAGCAGAGCGACGTCCTCGAACGGCACCGGATAGCCCGAGGTGCAGGCGTAGACGTGGAGTCGGTCGCGGGCCTGGCCCTTGCCCTCGAACAGTTCGACGACGCGTCGCTCCTCCGCGTGCGTCGTCATGCCGAACGAGACGTGTACCATGCCGTCGTACTCGTCCCGCAGCACCTCGAGCAGCTCGAGGTCGTTGTTGCAGGCGGACGGGACTTTGATCCCGGTCGGTGCGAGTGCGGCGATCTCACGCGCGGCCGTGACGTCCCAGACCGAGGTCGAGTAGTCGAGCCCGTTCTCGCGGCAGAACTGCTGGAGCTCGGCGTGCTGCGCCTGGTCGAACTCGAGGAACTCACGGTGCTCGCCGTACGAGTCACCGAACGAGTTGCGCGGGTTCGGGTGCGGGGCCGCGTACTCGTCGGGCGAGAGCAGCTCGCGGACCGTGCGTTTCTGGAACTTGACGTGTTGGACCCCGGACAGGCGCGCGAGCTCGATCAGCTCCTTGGCGATGTCGAGGCTGCCCATGTGGTTGCAGCCGATCTCGGCGACAACCTCCGGCGGACGGTAGTCGAATGCGAACATGACTCTCGGGGGTGGCCCGGCTTCGAAGCGGTGACACCCTTGCTGTCGGCGTTCGCGCCGGGCGCACTTGAATCCCCGGTGGCAACGGGTCCGTGCGCGCGGACCGGGATCAGCGGCCGATCGCGCGCAGCGCCTGCTTGGCGAGCTGCGCGAGCTGTGCGTCGCCGGAGTTCGCGGCTCGACGCAGCGCCTCGACCGCGACCGCGTGCTGTCGCGCGGCGCCCTGCAGGGTCTGGATCGCGAACTTGCGCACCGCGGGGTTCTTGGCCTGCAGCGTCTTGTCGAGTTCTGCGACACCTGCCGCCACGTCGCCCGACATGATCAGAGCCTTGCCGAGGTTGCAGCGGATCCCGGCCTGGTTCGGTCCGGCCTCGACCGCGCGGCGGAACACCGGCACGGCGTCCGCGGGCTTGCTGGCCTGCATCAGCGTGCTGCCGAGTTCGTTGAGCAGTGTGGGGTTGTTCGGGATGGCCTGATCGGACTGGCGCAGCGACTTCACGGCGTCGTCGATACGTCGCGCGGCGATCAGGATCTTCGCGGCGTCGATCCGGAGGTCGATGTTCTTCGGTTCGAGTTCGACCGCGCGTTGCACCTCGCGGATCGCCTCCTCGTGCCGGCCGAGCGTCGAGAGCGACTGCGCGAGTCGATGGTGCGCCGCCGTGTTGTCACGGTCGAGCTTGATCGCCTGTCGGTAGCGTTCGATCGCATCCTCGTGGCGGTTCTGCTTCGCCAGCACCTTGCCGAGCGTCATCAGCGTCGCGGACTTGCTGCGGAGCGGGAAGTCGAAGGCCTTCTCGAGGTAGTTCTCTGCGCGATCGAGGTCGTTCGTCAGCTCGAGCATCGAGCCGAGGTTGTGGTAGGCCGAACCGAGGTGGTCCTTCGGTGTGAACGGGAGCGCGGCCTCGAACTGCGCGACCGCCTCGGGATAGCGCTGCTCGGTGAAGTAGACCTGGCCGAGGTTGTTGTGCGCGAGGAAGTTGCCCTCGGTCACGTCCAAGGTGTGGGTGAACAGCGTCTCGCTGTCCTGCCACCGCCCGACCTGGACCCACGTCAGCGCGCCGCACGCGAGCACGGCGATCGCCGCGAGGGCGCCGCCGATGCGACGTGCCCCGGGCTGTGTGAGCCACGTCTGTCCGGCCCAGGCGATCGCGACGAAGATCCCGATCAGCGGCACGTACGTGTAGCGGTCCGCCAGCGGCTGGTTGCCGACCTGCACGATGCCGATGACGGGGACCAGCGTGCCGAGGTACCAGAGCGTGCCGATCAGGATCGCCGGGCACTTCGTACGCGCCCACCAGCCGAGCGCGAGCAGGGTCGCGATGACCGCGAGCGCGAGGCCGACCTGCCAGATCGGGATCGTCGGGGGATACGGGTAGAAGAACGCGAGGTCGACGGGCGCGACCGTCTTCCACAGGTACTCGCCGTACGACACGATCGAGTTCATGACCCGCGTGCCGAACCCGAATCGCTCGAGCGACTTCACGGCGCCGCCCTTGTCCTGCGCGATCACGGTGATGATCATCGAGACCACCGCGATCGCGATCAGCGGGAGCTTCTCGGTGAAGAGCTGTGACGGTGACTTCCCGGCGCGCCGCAACGGCCAGTAGTCGAGCAGCAGCAGCACGAAGGGCAACGTCACCAGCATCGGCTTCGCCATCAGGCCGAGCGTCAGCAGCACGGCGACCTTGACGTAGCCCTTCGTCGACGGCGCGCGCGTGTAGCGTGCGTACGCGAGCATCGTCAGCAGCCAGAACATCGTGCTCAACGTGTCCTTGCGCTCCGATGCCCACGCGACCGACTCGACGTGGGTGGGGTGGAGCGCGAACAGCGCGGCGACGAAGGCGGCACCCCACGCGGCCGTGCCGACCCGCCGGAGGAACACGAACAGCAGGATCGTGTTCGCGACGTGGTAGAGCACGTTCGACAGGTGGTGCCAGCCGGGCTGCAGCCCGAACACCGACACGTCGAGCATGTGCGAGATCCACGTCAGCGGGTGCCAGTTGCTCGCGTAGCCACCGGTCTCGAACGCCCAGGCGATACCACGCAAGGTCAGCCCGTCACGGATGTGCGGGTTCTCCTTCAGGTAGGTGCCATCGTCGAACGCGATGAACTCGTGGCCGAACACCTGGCCGTAGACGAGGAGGGTCACGACGCCGAGCGCGATCGCGAGCACGAGGTCGGAGGGGGCGGTCGAGCGAGCTTCGGTCACGGGCAGGATTGAACGGGGGAGGGGGGCGATGGCGCAACCTCCACGCGCCTCCGGACTTGTGCGGCGTCGTCGGTTCGCGTCCGATGCCGTGATGCGCCGCTTGCTCCATTACCTGCGCGAGGGAGTCTGGGAGCGCGATCTGCGCAAGGCCGGATGGCCGGCGCGGATCACGATCGGCTCGCTGCGCGCGATCCTGCACGTCGTCACGAACATCGAGCGGCACACGCTCGCGTCGTTCGCGGGGGCGCTGACGATGACGACCCTGCTCGCGATCGTGCCGCTCGCGGCGACGGTCTTCAGCATCGCCAACGCGTTCGGCTTCGACGAGACGCTCGATCGTGGGCTGGCGGACTTCTCGGCCGAGCTTCCCGCGCAATTCCAGGACGTCGTCCTGCGGATCCGCGCGCTCGTCGATTCGATCGACTTCGGCAAGCTCGGGGTGTTGAGCTCGTTGATCGTCGTCTACACCGGCATGTCGTTGTTCACGCGCACCGAGCGGGCGCTGAACAGGGCGTGGGAGTCGCGGGCGCGCCGATCGTGGTTGCGCAGGTTCTCGGACTTCGTAGCGCTCACGATCCTCGTCCCGGGGCTCGGCCTCGGCGCGATGACGCTTGGGTCGTTGCTGCAGAGCGCCAGCACCGTCGAGTCGTGGCGGCAGACGGCGCCGTGGCTCGGGTGGCTGTACGACGCAGGCATCGGCTTCCTGCCCTACGTGATGATCGGGTTCGCGCTCGCGTCGCTCTACAAGTTCATGCCGGCGGCGCGCGTGCGATGGAAGTCGGCGTTGATCGGTGGTTTCGTCGCCGGCCCCGCGCTGCTGCTGATGAACGGGCTGTACATCCGGTTCCAGTTCGGCGTGTCGCAGAACAACCAGATCTACGCCGCACTCGCGGCTTTGCCGCTCTTGATCGTGTACTTGCAGTTCGCCTGGATGATCGTGCTGCTCGGCGCGGAACTCGCCCACGGCGTCCAGTACACCGACCTGCTCGGAGCCGGCAAGCAAGTCCGCGATCCGTCCCCGGCGCTGTGCGAACGCGTCGCCCTCGCGCTGACCGATCGGGCCGTGCGAGCCTACGATTCCGGTGAGGGCGGCGTCGAACTCGGCACCGTGGCTTCGAAGCTCGACGTCCCCGGCTCGCTCGTCGAATCCGTCGCGACCGATCTCGAGAAGGGCAACGTGCTCACCCAATCGTCGAAGGACCTCTGGTTGCCGGTCCGGCCGGGCAGTCGGATCTCGGTCGACGACGTGCGCCGTGCGATCCGCGGGGAGTTGCCGGAGGGTCTGGAGCAGAGACTCGAACTCGAATCGACGTTGGAGCAGGTGATCGCGTCGGCGGACGAGGCGCAGCGGGAGGTGCTGCGAGAGGCGAGGTTCGGGCGGGTGTCTGCGTAGGCTTGAATGCGTGGTGAGGAACTCGGATCGGGCTCGCAACAGACGAGG
>JAGQQZ010000063.1 GCA_020425915.1 Planctomycetota bacterium
CACGCGCCCGCACTGCGGCGGCAGGAAGTCGATCACGCGCTGCCGTTGCTCGCGGGCCGCGTTCGTGCAGACGACACCCTTCGGCTTGTTGAACAGGATGTAGATCGGACGCTCCGGGTGCACGACCCGGCCTTCGCACCGGACTTCGTCGTGGACCGGATCGATCCGGGTCCCGAGGTCACGCACGACCGTGCCGTTGATCTGCACGGCGCCCCCGCGCACCAACCCCTCGGCTGCGCGACGGCTGCATATGCCGGCGAGCGCGAGGAAACGGTTGATCCGGATCTTGCCGTCGTCGAGCGACTCGTCATGCGGCAGCGGCGTGACGTCGATCGCTCGCTTGCGCGCGGGCGAACGCGAGCGCTTCGGCTTGCCGGCGGGCGGCTTCAGTTTGGGCTTGCGACGTGGTTTCACGGCACGAGGGCGTCGCCGGGCGCCGTCCAGAGATAGTCGAACCGACCGACCGGAGACAGGAACACCTGTTCGGTCGCAGCGGGCACGAGGACCGTCTGCCCGGTGCGAACGATCAGCGGCGGATCATCACCGCCGCTGCGCCAACCGAGCGTGCCCTGGCCGCCGATCACCGTCAGCAAGCGGAATTCGCCATCGGTCGACATGGTCTTCGGCGCGCCGAGGTCGTAGCGCCGAACCGAGAACGCGTCGTGACGGATCAGCCACTGACCACCGTCGCCTGTGTCGACCGGCGTCTCGGTCTGCGGCAGTTCGGAGTCGTCGTGACGCATCGCTTGCTTCGCCTGCTCGACGTGCAGTTCGCGATCCCGACCCCAGTCGAAGATGCGATACGTGAGGTCGGAGTTCTGTTGCACTTCGAACAGCACGACGTCCGGGCCGATCGCGTGGACCGTTCCGGCGGGGACCATGATCGCCGACCCGACCTCCGGCCGGAACGAGTGCAGCATGTCGTCTAGTTCCGGCGTGCCGATCGCCGCCGCGAAGTCGACGGGATCGACACCGGGCGCCAGCCCGCGGATGATCCTCGCGTTCTCGCCCGCCGCCAGCACGACCCAGGCCTCGTGCTTGCCGCTGTCCCCGACCGCGTCGGCGTCGCTCGGATGGAGCTGGACCGACAAGGCGTCCTGCGCATCGATGAACTTCAGCAGCAACGGGAACCGGTCGCAGTCGGCGAACCGGCGACCGAGCCAGGTCGCGGCGTCGGACCGCACGACCTCGTGGAGCGTCGCGCCCAACCCGACGAGTTCACTCGAGCCATCGGGACGATCGAACGCTTCCCACGTCTCGCCGACCCGCTCCCCGCGCGGCAGCTCGAGCCCGAGCACGCGGGACAGGTTGTCGCCCCCCCACACCGTGGGAACGATCCGCCGGCCGAGCAAGCAAGGGACTGCGCGCGTCATGGCGGTCATCAGACAGGGAGGGGATTGCGAACAGAAGCCAATTTCGGCGCCTGGCGCGGTCAAACGCCCGATTGTCCGGCTTCGCGCGCGCGCTCGACGAGACGCCTCGCCTCTGCCAGCGCCGTGCCATCCGCACCCTCTCCGACGGCCATCGCCGCCAGTTCCGCCTCCGACTCCCGCGCATCGAGCGCGCGAATCGTCGTCCGCGTGGTTCCGCCATCGACCGACTTCGACACCTTGAAGTGGCGGTCGGCGAAAGCCGCGACCTGCGGCAGGTGCGTCACGATCAACACCTGGTGGTCGACCGCGACTTCGGCCAGCTTGCGGCCGACCGCGAGGCCGAGCCGACCGCCAATCTCGGCGTCGATCTCGTCGAACGCGACGAACGGCACGCGGTCCTGATCCGCGAGGCACTTCTTGACCGCGAGCACGATCCGCGCGGTCTCACCACCCGACGCCGTGTCACGCAGTGACTGCGGCGGCAGGCCCGGATTGATCCGGACCATGAACTCGACCGGGACCGGTCCGTGCATCGACGACTCCTCGAGCACGCGATCGGCTGCGAAATCGTCCGCCATGCCGACCTGCAACCGAACTGACGGCATGCCGAGCGCCTCGAGTTCCACCTCGATCGCGCGGGCGAACGGTGCCGAAGCCTTGCGCCTCGCACGCACGAGCCGGCGTCCGATCCGTGCGAGCTCCGCGACCGCGGCGCGGAGCGCCTCCGCGAGCTCGCCTGCGCCCTGCTCGTCGGCATCGAGATCGTCGAGCTCGCCTCGAATCGACACGGCGCGCGCCAA
>JAGQQZ010000745.1 GCA_020425915.1 Planctomycetota bacterium
CGAGCCCGAGCGAGGCCGCTTCGGCACCTCCTGCGCCCCACTTCGAACTGGACCAGTCGCTGGCGTCCCGGCCAGACCTTCGATATTTCTAGAACAATGGAAATGTCAACCGCAGCCCGAGCCCTCGACGCCCTCTCCCAACCATCCCGCCTCGAGGTGTTCCGCTGGCTCGTGCGCGAGGCCCCGAGAGGGTTGCCCGCAGGCGTGCTCGCCGAGCGCACCGCGACGCCGGCCTCGACCCTGTCGTTCCACCTCAAGCACCTCGTGAGCGCGGGCCTGGTCCGTTCGCAGCGTCACGGTCGCTCGATCTGCTACTCGCTCGACGATGATGCACTGCGCGAGTTGTTCTGGTTCCTCGGCGAGGACTGCTGCCAGGGCCGCACCGAACTCTGCCCGCCGTTCACCGAACGCATCGACGCCCGCGTGGCCGAGGCCGACGATCGCACGACGCCAACCGTGCTGTTCCTCTGTTCGCACAACTCCGCGCGCAGCCAAATCGCGGAAGCGCTGCTGCGCCACAAAGCCGGCGATCGGTTCGTCGTTCACAGCGCCGGACTCCGGCCGGCAGGCATCGACCCGATGACGTTCGAGGTTCTCGACGAAGTCGGGATCGACGCGACCGGCCTGCGTTCGCAGGACCTCGGCGAGTTCCTCGGCAAGGTCCCGATCCACCACGCCATCGTCGTCTGCGAGGCCGCTGACGCCGACTGCCCGAAGCTCCACCCGTTCGCGAAGTATCGGACGTCCTGGCCGTTCCCGGATCCGGTCGCGGCGACCGGCTCGATCGAAGAGCGACGTGCGACGTTCCGCCGGGTCCGCGACGCGATCGACGCGCGGCTCGATCACTGGCTCGTCCACGAACTGCCGTCGCTCGGAGGCGAACGCACGAGGGGAGCGCGCGAAGCATGAGAGTCGGCATCAACGGTTTCGGTCGTATGGGGCGCCTCGCACTTCGCGCCGGCTGGGGTCGCGACGAGATCGAGTTCGTGGCGATCAACGAACCGAACGCGCCGCCGGACTCGCTCGCGATCATCCTCGAGTTCGACACCGTCCAGGGGCGTTGGGCGCACGCGGTTTCGGCGACCTCGGACACGATCTCGGTGGACGGTCGAGCGATCGCCACGACGCGTCACGCTGCGCCCGCCGACATCCCGTGGTCCGAGTTCGGCGTCGACGTCGTGCTCGAATCCAGCGGGAAGTTCCGCACGACCGCGTCGTTGGCTCCACACTTCGAGCGCGGCGCCAGGAAGGTCCTCGTATCCGCCCCGGTCAAGGACGGCCCGCCGAACGTCGTGTTCGGCGTCAACCACGAGCCGGTCGACTTCGCGCGCGAGGACATCGTCACCGCGGCGTCCTGCACGACGAACTGCCTCGCGCCGATCGTCCGCGTCCTCCACGATGCGATCGGCATCGAGCGCGGAACGGTGACGACGATCCACGACCCGACGAACACGCAACGAGTCGTCGACGCACCACACACCGACCCGCGACGCGCGCGGGCCGCGCAGCAGAACCTGATCCCGACCTCGACGAACTCGGCGACGGCCGTCACGTTGATCGTGCCCGAACTCACCGGCAAGCTCGACAGCATCGCGGTCCGCGCACCCGTGCTCAACGCATCGCTCGTCGACTTCGTCTTCACCGCGGCCCGCGACACGACCGTGGAGGAAGTCAACGCGTCGCTCGAGCGCGCTGCCCGGACGGGGCCGCTCGCGGGCATCCTCGGCTACGAGACGCGTCCGCTCGTCAGCAGCGACTATGCGGGCGATCCGCGCAGCGGCATCGTCGACGCGGCATCGACCCGCGTCGTCGACCGACGCCTCGTCAAGGTGCTCGCGTGGTACGACAACGAATGGGGCTACGCCAATCGCATGGTCGACCTGCTCGAGTGCTTCGCGGCGGCACTGGAGCGATGAACGGCGTTCGCGACTACGCGACGATCACCGGCGCCTACTGGGTGTTCACGCTGACCGACGGCGCGCTGCGGATGCTCGTGCTGTTCCACCTGCACGCGCTCGGGTTCTCGCCACTCGAGGTCGTGTCGCTGTTCGTGTTCTACGAGCTGTTCGGTGTCGTCACGAACTTCGTCGGCGGCTGGATCGGGGCACGTTTCGGGCTCGAGCGCACGTTGTTCGCGGGGCTGATCCTCCAGATCGCCGCCTGCGGAATGCTCGCCCAGTGGGCCGCTGCGCTGACGGTTCCGCTCGTGATGACCGCACAGGCCGTATCGGGGATCGCCAAGGACCTGACGAAGATGAGCGCGAAGAGCTACATCAAGCTCGTCGTCCCAGCCGGAGATCGCTCACGGCTCATGCGCTGGGTCGCGGTGCTGACCGGCTCGAAGAACGCGCTCAAGGGTGTGGGCTTCTTCCTCGGCGGCCTGCTGCTGCAGACGGTCGGGTTCGCCCGGGCCAACCAATCGATGGCCGGCGCGCTCGCGATCGCGCTCGTAGCGTGCGCGATGCTGCTGCCGGCAGCCTCCGGCAAGGCCGGCAAAGCGATCGAGCTGCGCCACTTGCTGACCAAGGACCCGCGCATCAACTGGCTGTCCGCGGCACGGATGTTCCTGTTCGGATCTCGCGACGTCTGGTTCGTGTTCGCGCTGCCCGTGTTCCTCAACACCAGCCTGGGCTGGACGACGACCGGTTCCGGCGCGTTCCTCGCGTGCTGGGTCATCGGCTACGGCATCGTGCAGGCGGCGTCCCCGCGACTCGTCGCCAAGCACCCCGACGCACGCCACGTCGGGGTGTGGACCGCGCTCTTGCTCCTGCCGCTCGGCGGCATCGCGAGCGCTCTCGTCCTCGACGCCGCCGCAGCGACGACCCTGACGATCGGGCTCGCCCTGTTCGGGATCGTGTTCGCCGCGAACAGCGCGATGCACAGCTATCTGATCGTGCACTACGCCGAGCAGGATCGCGTGTCGCTGAACGTGGGCTTCTACTACTCGGCGAACGCGATGGGTCGCCTGGTCGGCACCGTGCTTTCGGGCGCCACGTTCCAGTGGGCCGGAATGGGCGCCGAAGGCCTCGTGGCCTGCATCGGTGTTTCGGCCGCGTTCGTCGTGGGCGCTGCGATTCTGACGATCCCGTTGCGCCGCGCCGAGTTGGCGAACGGAGCCGATCTCTCGGTTTCTTGAGAATGTCACGCGGATTGGGACCGGCGCGGGGCTTGGGACCGTGGACGACGAACCGATGTCAGACCACGAACGAATCCGAGACCTGCAAGAGCGCCTGGACGCGCTCGCCATCCACGTCCCGCGACCGCGAGAACGAGCGATCCACGAAGTCGCCTGCGCCGCGCTCGCACACCAGATCAGCGAACTGGGCCGCCGCCTGCAACGTCGCAACTACTGGCGCTCGTCGAGCGCTGCGCTGACCGACTGACCGCCGGATCGATCGATAACTCTGGGTTATCGATATGGGTCACGTGATTCACCGCACGCCACTACCCTCCCCGGCCACCTTGGGTGCATGTCCATCGCACCCGCATTCGACGCCCATTGGATCGCCGGCTGGGCACTGCTGCTCGGCGGCTTCCTGACAGGAGCGTTACTCGGCACCGGATTTCACCGGACCGAGTTCGTCGGCGGCTACTCCTCGCTGCGCCGTCGCCTCTGGCGACTCGGCCACATCGCCTGCTGTGCGCTCGGGATCCTGAACCTCGTCACCGCACTCGCGCCCGTCGCTCCCCGACCGGCGCTCGGCTCGACCGCGCTGATCGTCGGCAGCATCGCGATGCCACTCGCGTGTTTTGCGGTCGGGTGCTCGGCGCGCCTGCGCCTGCTGTTCCTCGTGCCGGTCATGGCACTCGTGTTGGCAGCGATCACCTACCTGAACGGAGAACTCCCATGAACATCGCACTTCTCGCCATGAGCGGCATCCGCGCCTGCGACCAGGAACTCGTCGAGCTCGGGCTCACGTTGCCGGGCTTCGTCGAGCGCAGCAAGCAGATCGCGGCGTTGCCGAGCCTCGGCCTCCTCCTGCTCGCGGCCTACACGCCGGACGGACACGACGTCGCCTACTTCGAGGTCGAGGGCGACGGCGCGGAACCCGACGAGATCTACGACTTCGATCTGGTGGCGATCTCGACCTTCACCGCGCAGGCCTTCGAGGCGTACGCGATCGCGGATCGCCTGCGCGCCCGAGGCGTCACGGTCGCGATCGGCGGGCTGCACGCCACGGCGATGCCCGACGAGGCGTTCGAACACGCCGACCACGTCTGCGTCGGCGAAGGCGAGCACGTCTGGCCGGAGATCGTCCGTGCCGTCGAAGCCGGCGCCCCGCAGCGGATCTGGGACGCGCGCGGCTTCGGCACGGTCGACGTCTCGAAGCTGCGCGTCCCGCGCTACGACCTGCTCGGTGACCGTCCGTACAACCGCTACACGGTGCAGACGACGCGCGGATGTCCGTGGCGCTGCGAGTTCTGCGCGTCGACGGTGATGCTCGGTCTACCCTACCGCAAGCGGCCGGTCGCCGACGTCGTCCGTGACATCCACGCGATCCGGGCGCACGCTCCGGGAGCGTTCCTCGAGTTCGCCGACGACAACACGTTCGTCGACAAGGCCTGGAGCCGCGAGCTGCTGCGCGCACTCGAACCGCTCGACGTGCACTGGTTCACCGAGACCGACATCTCGGTGGCCGACGACCCCGAACTCCTGGACCTCATGGCGCGCTCCGGCTGTCGCCAGGTGCTCGTCGGACTCGAGAGTCCTCGCCCGGCTGCGCTGCGCGGGATCGAACTGCACCGCGACTTCAAGGCCGCGCGAGGGCGCGACTACGAGGCGGCCATTCGACGGATCCAGGAGCACGGGGTCACGGTCAACGGGTGCTTCGTTCTCGGCCTCGACGAAGACGGCCCCGACGTGTTCGACGAGATCCGCGAGTTCGCGGACCGAGTCGGACTGTACGAGGTGCAGATCACGGTGATGACGGCGTTTCCCGGCACCCCGCTCTACCGTCGCCTGGAACGCGAGGGCCGCCTCCTCGCACCGGGCGAGTGGCAACGCTGCACGCTGTTCGACGTCGGCGTCCGGCCCAAGCGGATGTCGCCCGAGCGACTGCGCGAAGGCCTGTTCCAATTGACGCGCGAACTCTACGAACCGGACGCCGTCCGGCGCCGCCGTGCGGTGTTCTTCGCCGGGCGACGAAGCCGACTCGTCAAGAGGAGCGCGAAGTCGACTTCTTCGCCGCCTTCTTCTTCGTCGCAGGCTTCTTGACGACCTTGGACTTGGCGCTGGCCTTCTTCGCCGGCGCCTTCTTCGTGGTCTTCTTCGCCGCGCGCTTCGTCGAAGCACGCTTGTTGCTCGTCTCGATGGCCTCTTCGTAGTGCTTCAAGAACTTCTTCAGCGTGACGCGCTCGAAGGTCTTGCCGACGACGTCCAGCGGGATGTCCTCGATCTTCTTGAAGCGAACGCAGGCCTTGCCCATGTCGAGCTTCTTGCCGGTCTTCGCCCATTCCGCGCGGAACCACGCCTCGTGCTCCTCGGAGCCGTAGATGCACATCAGGTAGAGCGACATGTGGTTCTTCTGCGACGCGAGCCCTGCGAACGGCAGCGGCTGCTTCGGGTCGCAGTGGTAGCCATCGGGGAAGACGCTGTGCGGCACGAAGTAGCCGATCATTCCGTACTGCATGCCTTCCTGGAATCCCTTGTCGAGGTTCGCCTTGATGACCTTGCGCAGCGCGTTCAGCGCCTTGCGACGATCCTCGGGCAGCGAGGCGAGGTACTCCGAGACGGTCGAGGCTTTGCTTTGCATGCCGGGATCGTAGCGCCCGAGGCACTTCGAAATCACTCGACCCGGACCAACCCCTCGACTCCCCGATCCTCGAGCCGGGCGGTTCGGTTCCCGTCGGCATCAAAGCACTCGCGGATCTCCCAGAATGCATCGCCATCGGCGTCGTGCAGGACCAGCTTGGTCCCGTCCGCGAACCGGACCTCGAACTCATCGAGCCGCCCGTCCTGGTCACGGTCGCGGTAATGGGCCGACTGACGTCCTGACACGTCGAACATCTCGCCGGACTCGAACACACCGTCCTCGTCGTCGTCGACCCAACGAGCGACGGGCCGCCCCGATCGGTCGTATTCGGTCCAGCTCTCGCGATATCCATCGGATCGACGGTCGACGCCTCGGCGCGCCGTCGACCCGTCGGACCGCCACCGCTCGACGATGACGGACTGCAGATCCTGTTCGATGAACTCCGTCTCGAACACTGGATCCGAGGCCTCGTACTGAACCAGACGCTCCCGGTCATGTGTCCATGCGAAGAACAGCACCGCCGTCGACACGGCGAACAACCAAGCGAACTTCGGCGCGAGCGCGGGCGAGCCAGGACGCCCGTCGCGTGGTTCGGTCTCGGTCGGCCCGTCGTCCGGAAACTCCTCGGCGAGCCGCTCGCCGGCCTCCCGCGCCTCGAGGAGGACGCGCTCGGCGTCCGCCACGCGGTTGCTCGGCACGAACACCCGGCCGCCTGCCGCGTTCATGAGCCGCTGTGACGTCGCGAACTCGTCTTGGAGCGAGTCGCTCTCGCCGATCGCCGGGATGTCCGCGTCCTGCAAGACGGCGAGCAGGATCTTGGCCTCGAACTGGGACTTCGCGGTAGTGAGTTCTACGTAGTCGTCGGGGATCAGCATGGGCACTCCTTCTGGGATGCGCCGAGAGTAACACAACGAGTGGACGGCGAACTCGATCGCGGCGGAGTGAGAGCGACGGAGTGATCGAGTCGTGCGCCATCGTCTCGTCTCGGAGCTCGATCCAGGGAGCTCCCGCGCGAGCCGACGACTCTGGATGAACCTCCAAGGTATGATCCCGACGCTCGATGCTCCCGCTTCGCCTCTCCCTGCTGTGCTGCGCCACGACGACGATCTCCGCCCAGGACGTCGACTACCAACGCGACGTGCGGCCGATCCTGTCCGATCGGTGCTACGCGTGCCACGGGCCGGATCCGACCGATCGCGAGGCCGGGCTCCGGCTCGACGTGCGTGAGTACGCGCTCGCGGAGCTCGACTCGGGAGTGCACGCGATCGTGCCCGGCGACCTGGCGAACAGCGCACTCGTCGATCGGATCACGACCGACGAACCGAGCGACCGGATGCCACCGCCGGAATCCGGCAAGCACCTGACCGACGCCGAACGCGATGTGCTCGCGCGCTGGATCGCGCAGGGAGCCGAATTCTCGAAGCACTGGGCATTCGTCACACCGGCACGGACCGACCCTCCACCCGTCGTGCACCCCGGCTGGAGCCGGAATCCGATCGACGACTTCGTGCTCGCCGAGCTCGAGCGGCGAGGTCTGACTCCCGCCGCCGAGGCAGAGAAGTCGCGCCTGCTGCGCCGCGTCACGCTCGACCTGACCGGACTGCCGCCGACGCCCGAGGAACGCGCCGCGTTCCTCGCCGACGACGCACCGAACGCCTACGACCGCCTCGTCGACCGTCTGCTCGCCTCCCCCCACTACGGGGAGCACCGCGCGCGCTACTGGCTCGACGCGGCCCGATACGGCGACACGCACGGATTCCACCTCGACAACTACCGCTCGATCTGGCCGTACCGGGACTGGGTCATCGAGGCGTTCAACGCGAACCAGCCGTTCGACGAGTTCACGATCGAGCAGCTGGCCGGCGACCTGCTGCCGGAGTCGACCCGCGCGCAGCGGATCGCAACGGGATTCCAGCGCTGCAACCCGACGACCGCCGAGGGCGGATTGATCGAGGCCGAGTACCTCGCTCGCTACGCCGCCGACCGCGTCGAGACGACCGGCACGGTGTGGCTCGGACTCACCGTCGGCTGCGCGCGCTGCCACGACCATCGCTTCGACCCGATCTCGCAGCGCGAGTTCTACGAGCTGTTCGCCTTCTTCCATTCGATCGACGAGGAGGCCAGCGACCAGAACGCCGCGGCACCACCGCCCGTGGAGCGCGCACCGAGCCCCGCGCAGGAAGCGGAACTCGTGGCACTCGAACGCGAACGAGCCGAACTGGCTGCGCGGATGGACGCGCCGATGGCCGGTGTCGACGCGCGACAGCTCGAGTGGGAACGTGAGCAGGCCGACCGCGTGATCGGTGCGTTCACCGATCTCGTTCCGGTCTCGGCGTTCTCACGCGACGGCGCGACGCTGACGATCGTCGACGGATCCACGATCCTCGCGACCGGACAGACGCCACCGAACGACGCCTACGAGCTGACGTTCGAGACCGCCGCCACCGACGTCCGCGCCGTTCGCCTCGAGGCACTCGCCCACGACGAGTCGCCGGGCGGCGGCGTCGGCCGAGCGGAGCACGACAACATCGTGCTCACCGACGTCCGGATCGAGGTCGCCCCGGCGGACGACCCCGAAGCGTTCGAGGTCGTGCCGATCCGCACTGCGAGTGCGGACTGGACCCAACGAGGCTTCGCGGTGCAGAACGCGATCGACGACGACGCGGCGAGCGGATGGGCGATCGACGGCGGCGACGACGAGGATCGGGTCGCCGTGTTCGCGCCCGAACGGGCGTTCGGATTCCCGCAGGGCTCGGTCGTGCGGGTTCGCCTCGCGTTCGACTCGGAGTATCCCCAGCACACGATCGGCAAGTTGCGAATCGCGACCAGTAGCGCAGCGTTCGTCGCACCGCTCGAGCTCGGACCCTGGCAGGTCGGCGAACACCTCCCGGCGCAAGATCCCGCGGCCGCGCGACGTCTGGCACCGACCGACGTCACGGCCTGGCACGAACGGCCGGAACTGACCGACGATCGGGTCCACCAGCTCCCCGGCGACATCGGCACGACGTTCCTCCGGCGCACGGTCGACGTGCCCGTCGACCGCGAGATCGAGTTCGCGCTCGGTTCCGACGACGGCGTGCGCGTCTTCCGCGGCGACGAGTGTGTGTTCGAGAACGACGTTCCGAGGTCGGTCGCACCCGATCAGGACCGCGTGACCGTCCGCCTCCCGGCGGGCCGCAGTGAACTCGTCCTCGCGATCCAGAACCACGGCGGCGAACACGCGTTCTTCTTCCGCGTCGTCGCCGAACACGTGCTCGGCCTACCGAACACGCTGGCCGAGACTCTCGGCATCACCCCCGAGCAGCGAACCACGGCGCAACGCGACGCCCTGCGTCGATACTACCGGCGCCGCGCATCACCGGAGTGGTCGACGCTCGACGACACCCGCCGGTCGTTGCAGCGTCGCATCGACGACTTGGAGCGTGCGATCCCCCGCACGCTCGTGATGCGGGAACGAGCGGAGCCGAGGCCCGCCCACGTGTTGATCCGCGGTCACTACGACCAGCTCGGTCCGAGGGTCGAGCCAGGGGTCCCCGCGGTGCTGCCGCCGCTGCCGTCGGGTGTCCGCGCCGACCGGCTCGCGCTCGCGCGCTGGCTCGTCGATCCGGATCACCCACTGACCGCCCGCGTCACGGTCAACCGCTTGTGGCAGAGCGTGTTCGGTCGCGGGATCGTCGAGACTGCCGAGGACTTCGGTTCGCAGGGTTCGTGGCCGACCCACCCGCGACTCCTCGACTGGCTCGCGCGCGAGTTCGTCGACACCGGCTGGGACGTCAAGCACGTGATGCGGCTCATCGTCACGTCGGCGACCTACCGCCAATCGAGTCGATCGACGCCGGAACGGTACGCGGAGGATCCCGACAACCGTTGGCTCGGGCGCGGACCGAGGTTCCGCCTCGACGCCGAGGTCATCCGCGACCAGGCACTCACCGTGTCCGGGCTCCTGACCGATCGCCTCGGTGGCCCGAGCGTGAAGCCGTACCAACCCGCAGGCCTCTGGAAGGCTGTCGCCTACACCTCGAGCAACACGGCGACGTTCGAGCGCGACGACGGCGACGCGCTCTATCGCCGCAGCCTCTACACGTTCTGGAAGCGCACTTCGCCGCCACCGACGCTCCAGACGTTCGACGCACCGACACGCGAGTCGTGCCGCGTCCGGCGCGCCCGCACCAACACCCCGCTGCAAGCGCTCGCGACGTTGAACGACGTCCAGTTCGTCGAGACCGCGCGCGCGCTCGCGACCCGCGTCCTGCTCGCGCACGAGCACCGCGACGCGCGCATCGACGCGCTGTTCCAAGCCGTGACGATGCGCGCGCCCTCGGCCGACGAGCAGGGCGTGCTCGCACGCGCTCTCGACGGACAGATCGCATCGTTCGAAGGCGACGCGGACCGCGCCCAGGCGCTGGCGGCGTTCGGCGAGTCGCCCGTCGACCCGTCGATCGACGCGATCGAGCTGGCGGCATGGACGACCCTCGCCAGCCTCGTGCTCAACCTCGACGAGGTGCTGACCAAGGGATGACCATGGATCCGCGAATCGAACGCGCTCGACTGCTGACCCGACGGAGCTTCTTCGGCCGGTCGGCGACCGGGATCGGCGCCGCGGCGCTCGCGAACCTGCTGGGCCAGGAGTCGAGTGACGACGGGATCCTCCGTGCCCCGCACCACCCGCCGACCGCGCGGCGCGTGATCTACCTGTTCATGTCCGGGGCGCCGTCACAGCTCGACATGTGGGACCACAAACCCGGCTTGCGCGAGCTGTACGACACCGACATCCCGCCGTCGGTCGTCGGCGGTCAACGGCTGACGACGATGACTTCCGGCCAGAATCGATTCCCGATCGCGCCGTCGATCTTCGAGTTCGCCCGACACGGACAGACCGGCTCCTGGGTCAGCGAGCTGTTGCCGTACACCGCGAGCGTCGTCGACGAACTCACGGTGATTCGTTCGCTGCACACCGACGCGATCAACCACGACCCCGGCATCACGTTCGTCAACAGCGGCCATGAGCAGCCGGGCCGCCCGAGCATGGGCGCCTGGGTCTCGTACGGGCTCGGCAGCCCGAACCGAGACCTCCCGGCGTTCGTCGTGTTGCACTCGAGCTGGAGCGCCAAGCGCGACGCGCAGGCCTTGTTCTCCCGCCTCTGGGGTTCCGGCTTCATCCCGTCGAAGCACCAGGGCGTCGCGCTGCGATCGGACGGCGACCCGGTCCTCCACCTGTCGAATCCGCCGGGCGTCTCGCGAGCCGCGCGACGCAAGTTGCTCGACGCCCTCGGCGAACTCAACGAACGACAGTACGCGGAAGTCGGCGATCCCGAGATCCTGTCGCGGATCTCGCAGTACGAACTGGCCTACCGGATGCAGACCTCGGTGCCGGACCTGACCGACTTCTCGGACGAACCCGAACACGTGCTCGAGATGTACGGCCCCGACGTACACCGACCCGGGACGTTCGCCGCGAACTGTGTGCTCGCCCGTCGGCTCGCGGAGCGGGACGTCCGCTTCGTCCAGGTCTACATCCGCGGCTGGGACCAGCACGGCAACCTGCCGGCCGATCTGCGCCGGCAGTGCCGCGACGTCGACCAGCCGTGCGCGGCGCTGATCCGCGACCTGGACCAGCGCGGCCTGCTCGACGACACCCTCGTCGTCTGGGCCAGCGAGTTCGGCCGCACGACCTACTGCCAGGGCAAGCTGACGACGGCCGACTACGGGCGGGACCACCACCCGCGCTGCTACACCGTGTGGCTCGCCGGCGGCGGCACGCGTCGCGGCGCGCAGATCGGGCAGACCTGCGACTTCGGCTACAACATCACCGAACGGCCGGTCCACGTGCACGACCTCAACGCGACGATTCTGCACTGCCTCGGGATCGACCACGAACGGCTGACCTATCGGTTCCAGGGCCGGGAGTTCCGCCTGACCGACGTCCACGGCCACGTCGTGCGCGACGCCCTGGCCTGATCCCGAGAAATCCTCGGATTCCACCTTGGGGCTCGGGCCCGGCTCTCGCTCCAGAGGGGTGAACCGAAACCCAGCCTCCGATGAACGACTCGATCCTCCGCATCTCCGCCGCGCTCGCCCTCCTCGCCCCCGCATCGTTCGCGCAAGTCGACCGTGAGCGCGACGAACCCGTGAACTACCTGGACTTCGTCGACCTCACCGGCACGGAGCTGACGAACCAGCTGCCAGCCGGATACCGCATCGGGAACCTCGAGTTGACCAGCGTCGGCAACGCGCAGCACTTCTCCGGGACCTTCGTCGAGAACACGGGGCCGTACGACCGGGACTGGGGCGTGTTCGCGTACGGGACCTACGCCGAACTCCAGTCGTCGCTCGCGCTCACCGGGGTTCGGATCATCGATCTCGAACGCTACGTCGACCAGTTCATGCAGGAGCGCTTCGTCGCCCTCTGGGTCGACGACCGCCGACTGACGTTCAGCAACTGGAATTGGCTGCACGCGGTGCCCGAGGCGTCGGTGCAGGCCGCGGTCAACGGCGTCAATGGCCGCGTCGTCGACATCGAGACCTACTCGATCGGCGGCCAGCGCTACTTCGAACTCATCACGGTCGACAACGTCGGCTCGGCGTTCCGTCCGACCCAGCTCCTGATCGGCACGACGATCCCGACGATCCAGACCTGGCTCGCACAGGGGTGGCGCCTCTACGACTTCGAGAGCCACGGCGGTGCGACGTGTTCCTGCGTGCTCGTGCAGGACGGCCTGCGATCGCTGACGCTGTTCCAGGAGACCTACTCCGACACCTACTTCGGCGACATCCACTACGGCGCGCGGATCATCGACGTCGACGAACATCAGGGGGCGCACGTCATCACGATGCTCGACAACACCGACCCCGTGATGCCGGCCGGGCCGGGATGCCTCGGGTCGAACGGCCTCGTCGGTTTCCACGACGTCGAGGGCAGCGGGATCGGTGGAACGACGCTGACCTTCGTCGGACAGAACTTCCAGCCGCTCACGCCGATGGCGATGCACCTCGGACTGAACGACATCGTCGCCCCCCTCGACCTCGTCGGCGCACCGGGCTGCGCGATCTACACGAACCCGATCCTGTCCAAGAGTCTGGTGTCCGACGGGACCGGCGCCGTGCAGCACGCGTTCGTCCTGCCCGACAGCCCGGCGATGCACGGGCTGCTGCTGCGGACCCAGTTCCTGGGCGTCGACGCGGCGGCGAACGCGCTGGGCGTGCAGTTCAGCAACGGACTGCGGACGCTCGTGCGGCACTGGTGAGCCCGGCCCGCTGGCGAAAACTCGGAAATCGGGGTAAGCCGTCGGGGGGCGCCGACAAGTCACGTCGGTGACCTCCATGCAGACCTCGATGACCCCGCAACCGTTCGAGCCGACGACCCTCGCGACCTACTGGACGCAGATCGACCAGCTCGAGCGCAGCCAGGCCGAGGATGCCTGGCACTGGTTCATCGGCCGCTACCGCGGATTCGTGCGCTCGGTGCTCGCGCGCTTCGTCCGCGAACGGAATGCCGAGGCGGCGACCGACGACTTCTGGGCCTACCTGTTCACGAGCGACGTGCTGCAGAAGGCCGATCGGGACCGCCGGCTGCGCGGATTCCTCGTCGGCGTGCTGCGCAACTTCGCCCGCGACTGGCTGCGGCGTCACCGGTCACCCGGGCAGGACATCGAGCTGCCACCCGAGCGGGCGACGTTCGACCTGCACGAGGACGAAGAAATTTCGCTGTGGGCAGCGAGCGTGCTCCACAATGCGCTCGACCAGATGCATCAGCGGTGGCCGAACAGCGCCGAAGTGCTGCGGATGTTCTATGGGCTCGGTGACAACGAGAGTTCACCGCGCGAAGCTCTGACGGTGTCGCAGACCGCGGACGCGCTGAACTGCACGACGAACGCCGTACACCAGGCCTTGCACCGCGGACGGAAGCGCCTGCGGGCCTGTCTCGAGGTCGAACTCGAGCGACTCGTCGGGCCCGAAGAGACGCAAGATGAGATTCGGCTTATACTTGGGGCTATCGGCCAGCGCAGTCCTGGCCTGACCGACGGGTGAGCGCAACGCGCGTTCGTCCGACCCCCCTCGTATTTCGCTCGGCGAAACTGCTCTCTGATGTTCCGACTCGTCCCCAGGCGGGTCGCCTTCTCGGCGACCCTGTTGCCGCTGCTCGCATGCTTCGGCTGCAGTAGCGGAGGGGGCGGCGGAGAAATCGTCGCGACGACGCCGACGCTGAACGGACTCGAACTCCGATCGGTGGTCACCGGGGACACGCGCCTCTCGCCGGCGGTGATTCGCATCGTCGTCGCCGACGCCCAGTCGAAGCCCGTCGAGTTGCGCCTCGCGTTCGCACTGCCGACGGATCCGACGCTCGAGATCCCCGTGACTGCGATCGCGTTGCCGAACCCGTTGTCGCTGCCATCCTCGCCGGCGGGCGTCACGCACGAGATCGTCTGGGAATTCCGCGCCGAGCCGTCGCTCCCGACCGACGGCCACTTCGTCGACGGCGTCCGACTCATCGCCCGACTCGCGACCGGCGCCCAACGCTCGATCACACTCGGACTCGGCAACGACGCGCCGTCGGTCGCGCTCGGCAGCCCGGCGCTCACGGCGAACGGCATCGTCGACCTCCCGTTGACGGTCGCCGACTCCTCCGACGACGCGACCCGACTCCGCGTCGAGTTCCTCGACCTCGACGACCCGGTCGCCGCCTGGCGACTCGCGCGCCCCGTCGGGCTCGGCGCCGGCGAGTCGACACCGGAGTTCGCCGTCGACCCGGTCGCCGCCAGCCGGGTCGGCGCGACGGTCACGTTCGCGTGGGACTCCGCGTTCGACCTGCCCGCCGTGGATCACCGCGTCCTGCTTCGCGTCACGCCGGACGACTCGATCGTCAGCGGCCCGACGATGACGAGCGGCGAGTTCCTGCTCGACAACAACCAGGAACCCGTCGTCGACGTCGACTTCGACGCATTCGTCGTCGGCGACGACACCCGTCGCGGAGTTCCGATCGGCTACGAACTGCGCGACGCGGAAGGCGACCCGTCGCGGGTGCTGTTCCAATGGCGACGCGCAGAAGAAACCGACTTCGCGCCGCTCGGGACCGACGACCCGATGGAGATCCTCGCGCACCTCGACGACCCCGACTGGGCCCGGGAACGCCGGATCTGTCGCTGGTTCCCGAACTACGCCCGTGGCGAACTCTCGGCCGTCGACGCCGTGACGCTGCGGGCACCGGCACTCGCTCGCGAAGCCTCGTTCGCCGGGCAGGACCTCGTCGGTCGACCGATCGAATTCCTCCACCCGAGCACGCCAGCGCCGCGCGCCTCGCTCGCGTGGGACGCGAACCCACTACTCGCCCCCGTTGCCGCGATCCCGACCGCCTCCGGTCGCAGGGCACTCGTGCTCGACCGTTCACCGAACGGTGCCAGCCTGCTCGAACTCGACCTCGAGACCGGTCAGGTGGTCCGCTCGATCACGAACGCGATCGTCGGCGAGCCGACGGCTCTCGCCCTCGGCCTCGACCGGAAGGACGCACTCGTGGCGACCGACCTAGGCGGCTCGTGGGAGCTGACCCGAGTCGAACTCGAGTCCGGCACGACGACGTCGATCCTCGCGTTCGCCGGCGATCCTCTCCACGCGATCGCGTCGCTCGGCACCAACGCCGCGCTCGCCGTCAGCGACGCGACGCTCTGGCGCATCGACTGGCACGGTGCGACGCCCTCGATCGCGACGATCGCGACCGGACTCGCCAACGCGCGCGGACTCGCACTCGATCCGCGCCGGCGCGATCGGGCCTGGGTCGCCGAGCGTGATGCGGTCGTGCAACAGGGCGTCGGCCAGATTCTCAGCATCGACCTCCATGCCCGCACCGCGGTGCCGGTCTCGGCCGCCCCGAGGTCCCTGGTCCTCAACGCCTTCCCGTCGGTCACCTCGATCGCTTACTGCGCCGAACGCAACCGCCTGCTCGCGATCTGCCGACCGGACGGGTCGCCGACCGAGCTCGTGCAGTTCAGCCTCGGACGCTCCGCGAACGACGTCGTACAGCTCGGCGTGCTCGAGGACACCGCCCACGCGATCGGGCTCGGTGACGAAGGCTCGTTCGTCGTGACGCTGCCAGGGCTCGCCGATCTCCGCGCCGGCGGCGGCATCGCGACCAGCCGCACGATCACCGCCTACGATCCCGCGAGATGCGAGCTGACGCTCGACCGACCGTGGGCGCCCGACGCGTCGGGCCTGCCCGAGTTTCGGATCCCGGTTCGACGCGGGTTCCGCGACGCGCTCGTCCCGGGTCCCGATGGCGTCCCGGGGACCTTCGTCTGGGACTCCTCGGAGGTCGTCGGCGGCGGCCCGGTCCACCTGCGCGCGACGACGTTCGACACACAGCGCGGCACGACGGTCGACTCCGTTGCTCCGCACGCCGTCACCGACCTCGACGACCACGTGTCGACCGAGATCCTCCTCGGTGAGTCGAGCGTCGCTCCGTTCACGACCCGTGCCGACCTCGACGCCGACGGCAGCCTGGACCTGATCACGACGAGTCCGAACGACTCGCTGGTGCGCGTCTGGCTCAAGCGATCGGCTCGGTCGTTCGAATCCGCCCCGCTGATCCTCGATGCGACGGGTGCCTCCGACATCCGGGAAGCCGTGGTCGCCGACCTCGACGACGACGGCGACCTCGACCTGATCGTCGGCAACGCGCTGCTGTTCCAGACCCGCCCGGGCGCGTTCGAATCGTCACCCCTGATCCTCGACGGCCTCGGCACCGCCACGGTCGCCGACCTCGACGACGACGGCGACGTGGATCTCGTCGCGAGCCTGGGCGACCGGGTCCGTCTCTGGTACCAGACCGGTCACCGCGTGTTCGAGCTCGATCCGTTCGAGTTGGTCGACCCGGGCGTCGGTGCCGTGCTCGATCGCCCACGTGTCGCCGACGTGGACCGGGACGGTGACGTCGACATCGTGGTCGGAAGCTCACTGCCGTCCCACCTGCTCGTATTCCTGCAACTCGGGATCGGCGAGTTCGACCCACTGCCGATGGTGCTCGACGCACCGCCCGGCGCGGTCTCGGCCGAAGACATCGACGGCGACGGGGACACCGACATCGTGACCGACGACGGATTCGAACTGCGACGATTCGTGCAGACCGAGCCCGGAACGTTCGCGCCCGCGACGATCCTGCCCGGACTCTCCGCTCCGCTCGACGTCGTGGACCTCGATCTGGACGGTCGGCTCGACTTCGTCGGTGGCAGCGGCAACGCGCTGCGCCAGCTCGCCGGTGACGTGTTCGAACCGCACCCGACGTTCGCCTCGACGCCGAAGTCGGACGGGATCGCGGACGACTTCGACGGCGACGGACACCTGGACTTCGCCGGCTTCAGCGATGCCCCACCGCGCCTGACGGTGCAGTTCGCCCGCAACAGCATCGAGACCAAGTCGAGCACGATCGGCGACGCCGGCACGACACCGTCGCCCAACTCGATCGCAACGGCGGACCTCGACGGCGACGGCCTCCTCGATCTCGCGTTCACGGCCGGGAGCCCGACGACGGTTCGCGTCGCGTACGGTCGCGGCTCGGGCGAGTTCACGCAGCCGGTCACGATCGCCGCGCTCGCGTCGATCACCGGAATCCGCAGCGTCGACCTCGCCGACGTCGACGGCGACGGACGCGTCGACGTACTCGTCGCGAGCGCAGACCAGGACGTCTGCGCGATCGCCCGACGGACCGCAGCCGGGACGTTCGACACGACTCCGATCGTGTTGGGTGGTCCGGGCACGACGACGCGGCCACACCACATCAGGTGCCTGGA